>NZ_JANKBZ010000016.1 GCF_024623785.1 Archangium lipolyticum | reverse complement strand
ACTACCAGGCCATTCCCATGATGCCCGAAGACACGCTTCTGCCCTTGATGGCTCGATTCGTTGAATTGCTGGCCGAACAACCCGTTTTCCGGGAAGTTTTCGGTCCAATATGAGGGGATGGCTCAGGAGAAGATGTGCTCTCGAACCATCCATGGGGGCAGAGCATGAGCAAGAGACCGATCCGGATCATCCAGTGGGGTTGCGGCCTGATGGGGCAGATCCTCATCCGCACCCTGCGCGAGAAGGGCGCCGAGCTGGTGGGAGCCATCGACCACAACGCGGCACGGAGAGATAAGGACGCGGGGGAGGTCGCCGGGCTGGGCAAACCGCTGGGTGTGCGCATCCACCATCCCGAGCAGGCCGAGGCCGTCTTCCGCGAGGCGCGGGCCGACGTATGCATCCTGTGCACGCGCAGCACGGTGAGCGAGATGGCCGAACCGCTGCGCATGGCCGCGCGCCACGGCGTCAACGCCATCACCATCGGTGAGGAGGCGTTCTATCCCTGGACCACCTCCAAGGCGCTGACCGAGGAGCTGGACCGGCTGGCCAAGGCCAACGAGTGCACCATCACCGGCTCGGGCTACCAGGACGTTTTCTGAGGCAACCTCATCACGGTGCTGGCCGGCTCCACGCACCGCATCGACCGCATCGTGGGGCTGACGCAGTACAACGCGGATGACTACGGGAGCGCGGTGGCGCAGAAGCACGGCGTCGGACTCGACCCGGACACCTTCGCGGCGAAGATTGGCGCCAGCAGCGCGCCCTCCTACTTCTGGAACTCCAGCGAGTGGCTGTGCGCGAAGCTGGGCTGGCGCGTGCGCGACATGCGCCAGCAATTGCTGCCCACCACGCACACGGGGCCCCTGAGCTCGACGACCCTCGACCGCGAGATTCCCGCCGGGCACGCCACGGGCATGAAGGCGGTGGTGGTGACGGAGACGCACGAGGGCCCGGTCATCGAGACACACTGCGTGGGGAAGATCTACGCACCGGGCGAGGTGGACCTCAACGAGTGGACGCTCCGGGGCGAGCCCGACACGACGGTGACCATCCGCCAGCCAGCGACGCCCGCGCTCACGTGCGCCGTGGTGCTCAACCGCCTGCCGCAACTGCTGGCCGCGCCCGCGGGGTTCGTCACCACCGACCGCTTCGAGCCCGCCCCCTACGTCACCCGCCTGGAGACGGAGGCTCCGCCATCTTTTCCATCGGCGGGGTAACCACCTCATTCGTATCCGAGCGCCTTGACCAGCGCGGAGCAGGAGCGGAGTCGCTCGACGGACTCGAAGAACGACCGCTCGGCGAACCACACGTCTTCAGCTGGAAAGGTCTTGGCGAGCTCTTCGTTGTGGTGGTCAGCGACGCACGGCAGCACATCGTCCTTTGGTTTCAGGACGTCGTCGAGAAGCGCCCGGTTCGCGGACCACGACTCGATGAGCCGCACATGCTCATCACGTTCGTGTCTCCCTCGGCAATACTCGAGCAGCTCTTTCGTTGCCTGGTAGAGCCAGGACTCAATGCTGTAACAGGGAGACAGGATGATGAGACGCTCCAGAGCCGCCTCGATCTGCTCGGCCGTCAGCGTTGGGCGTGGGCGCGGATCGATGGGCTGAGCAGCCTCGCCACGCAAGATGCGCCGCACACCCTCGCGGATGATCTCCTCGAACTTCTGGCGGTTCTCGCTCTCGTGGCGCTCGGTCCACACGCGGTCGGTATCGAAGTGGAAGACGACGAACCCCGTAGACTGCATCAACTGAGCGGCGATCCGCCCGAGAAGAAGAATCGTCTCCCGAGTCGGTGGCCGTTCCTTCCACTGATTGGCACGAACCGCTTTGCGCGCGCTCTCATTCTCCGGCAGGGGATCGAGCCGAATCCGCTTCGGATTCAAATCGGCGCCCTCCACCACGAGCTTGAGCGCCTCCTTCAAGAGCTTCTGGATCGTCGGCTGCGCTTGATCACCAGAGTCCTCGCTCAGGACGAGGATACGTGCCCGGGCTTCCATGAGGTGTCACCAGAGCCCATTGGTGAGCAAGATGTCCGAGACACGCTGAATCCCTGTCTGATACGCCAGGAAGAAAGACTCGGCTTCGTCCAGAGTGGGATTGCGCCAGACGAGCTGTGCACCGGCATCACCGCTGGTGCGCTCGCAAAGAATGAACGTACGACGGACCTCATCAACGCTGTCGAACCGCAAGAAATCGAGCAACAGTGGGTTCTGGCTCGTCAAGAAAGCCTGCCGTCCACCAATTTCATCCAGACACGCCCGGATCCACTCGTGATGAAGGCCGTTGACGAGCTCGTCCGCGATGATCAGATCTTCCGATGCGTCCGCGTGGGCGAAGAAAGCGAGCAATCGCTTTTGACCGTAGCTGAGCAGGTCATGTGAGACCTCTTCGCCTGGCCGTTTGAAGAAGAACCGGAGATTGCTCAAGCGTACGATTCGCCGGCTCGGCTCTGGACTGAGCCGCTCGACATCGAAGCGCGCATTCGCGGAGTCATAACCGAGCACGCGCGCAGCCCGTTCGAGAAATTCCAGTTGAAACGTCGTCGATGTTTCCTCGAGTGTCATCTTCGAGAAGATCGAGTTCAACGTCTTGAGAATCGATCGCGGAGTTGCCACGAGATTCCACGTAGAGCGATTACCCGCGGAAGACTCTTCCCTTCTCACATCCAAGCCGAGCAACGTGTTGAATCGCTCGAGGCTTTCATCCATGCGGCCCGCGCTCTTGATTTGCGCTGAAAAAGCCGCGTTCGCCAGCTGCGTCAACGCGGAGTCCCTTTCATCCGTCACCAGCGCCATATAGAGCGCGGCAAAAGGTGCCCTCCGAGACCGCAGCTCCATACGACTCCGCTTGCCTGCCCTGTCGAGCAGGACTTCGTTCGGGAACACCTCGGCGTTCATGACGACCCCGCCATCCTTCTCGAAGACGAATGAGTCGGTCTGCTGGATGCTGGTGAGCTCTTCCCTGACAGGTCGATCCGGGTCGAGAGAAAGGGCCGGCTCCTTGCCCCGCACTCTCTTGATCGTGTGCTCGAAGTCGAGCGACCCGCCGGAGACGCGGTAACTCACATCAAGCACATCCTCATCGAGAGCTTCGCTTCGAGCGCCCACCGCGGTAGACAACAAGCGAAGAAGGGTCGTCTTTCCGGCCGCGTTCTTGCCGAGGAGCACATTGAGGCCTGGGCGGAACTCGAGGGTCGTCGGAGCAACGTTCCTGAACTTCTTGATCGAGAACTTCGTCAGCGTGTTCATCGTCCGGTCCCGCACCCGAGCGCCACGCAGAGTGACGCGGCGTCAGGACCGGACCACACGCCCTCTGATGGGTCAAGAACTCCATCACCGGCAGCCCCCCACTCCACTGGCCTCCGTGCGGGAAACTCAACCCACGACACGCGCCAGGAATGGCGCCGTGCGGCTCGCTGACGCGGTGGCGACCTCCGCGGGCGTTCCAGACGCCACCACCCGGCCTCCCTCATCACCCGCTCCCGGGCCCATGTCGATGACCCAGTCGCTCGCCGCGATGACTCGCATGTCGTGCTCCACCAGGATGACGGTGTTGCCCGACTCCACCAGCCCATCCAGCTGCGCCATCAGCTTGTCCACATCCGCTGGATGCAATCCCGTCGTGGGCTCGTCCAGGATGTAGAGCGTGTTGCCTCGCTGCACCCTTTGCAGCTCCGTCGCGAGCTTGATCCGCTGCGCCTCTCCGCCCGAAAGCTCCGTCGCCGGCTGGCCCAGCCTCAAGTAACCCAGGCCCACCTCCCGCAGGACGCTCAGCGAGCGCAACACCTGTGGATCCTCGGCGAAGAACTCGTGGGCCGCGTCCACCGTCATCCCCAGCACCTCGGCGATGTTCTTCCCCCGGTATTGAATCTCCAGCGTCTTCGCGTTGTAGCGCGCACCGTGACACGTCGGGCACGGCGCATAGACGCTCGGCAGGAAGAGCAGCTCGACGCTCACGAAGCCCTCGCCCTCGCACGTCTCGCAACGCCCCTTCGCCACGTTGAACGAGAAGCGCCCGACGTCGTAGTGACGGGCCCGTGCCGCCTTCGTCCCCGCGAAGAGCTTGCGCACGCTGTCGAACAGCCCCGTGTACGTCGCCAGGTTGGACCTCGGCGTCCGTCCGATCGGCTTCTGATCCACTCGCACCAGCCGCTTGATGCCCTCCATCCCCTCGGTGATCCGGCCTCCCGTGGTCAGCACCACGGTGCGCTCCAGCTCCTCACCCTCCTCCTCGTCCTCGGCAACCTGCTGCCCGAGCTGCTCGGCCACCAGCTCCACCAGCACCTGGCTCACCAGGCTCGACTTCCCCGAGCCGGAGACGCCCGTCACCGTGGTGAAGACGCCCAGTGGGAATCCAACATCCAGGCCGTTCAGGTTGTTGCGGGTGACGCCCTCGAGCCGCAGCCACCCCTTCGGTGAGCGCGGTGTGCGGCGTGGCACGGTCTCCCCGGCCCCGAAGAGGTAGCGCCGCGTCTGCGACGCCTCCACCGCTTCGAGCCCTTCCAGCGGACCACTGTAGAGGACCTGCCCGCCCTTCTCGCCCGCGGCCGGTCCCACGTCGACCACCCAGTCCGCGTGCCGGATGACGTCCACCTCGTGCTCCACCACGAACAGCGAGTTCCCCGAGCCCTTCAGCTGGTCGAGCGCCTTCAGCAGCGCCTCGGTATCCGCTGGATGCAGTCCCGCAGACGGTTCATCGAGCACGTACACCACGCCGAACAGGTTCGAGCGCACCTGCGTGGCCAGCCGCAACCGCTGGAGCTCCCCGGGCGAGAGCGTCGGCGTGCTGCGCTCCAGCGACAGGTACCCCAGCCCCAGCTCCGTCAGCACCTGGATCCGCGCCAGCAGGTCCTTCGCGATCCGCTCGGCCACCAGCGCCTTCTCCGGGTGCTCCCGCGCCAGCTTCGCCGCCCCGGGGGCCGTCCCGTCCGTCGCCGGCCTCAAGATGTCCGCCACCCGCTTCAGCGGCAGCCTCGACAGCTCGCCGATGTCCAGCCCCGCGAACGTCACGGACAGCGACTCGCGCCGCAGCCGCTTGCCCTGGCACAGCCGGCACTCCCCGCTCACCATGTACTGCGACACGCGCTTCTTCATCAGCGCGCTCTGCGTCGTGGCGAACGTCTGCAACACGTACTTCCTGGCGCTCGTGAACGTCCCCATGTAGCTGGGCGGTTCCTTGCGCTTGAGCGCTCGCCGCGTCTCCGCTGGCGTGAAGCCCGCGTACACCGGCACCGTCGGCTGCTCCTCCGTGAAGAGGATCCACTCCCGGTCCTTCTGCGGCAGCTCCCGCCAGGGGCGGTCCACGTCGTAACCGAGCGTCACCAGGATGTCGCGCAGGTTCTGCCCGTGCCACGCTGGCGGCCACGCCGCCACCGCCCGCTCTCGGATGGTCAACGAGTCATCCGGCACCATCGAGCGCTCGGTCACCTCGTACACCCGGCCCAATCCATGGCAGTTCGGACACGCCCCCGCCGGGGTGTTCGGCGAGAACGCGTCCGAGTCCAGGTGCGGCTGGTTCGGCGGGTACGTCCCCGCTCGCGAGTACAGGAGGCGCAGCGAGTTCGCGATCGTCGTCACGCTCCCCACCGACGAGCGGGTCGTGGGCGCGCCCCGGTGCTGTTGCAGGGCCACCGCCGGGGGCAGTCCGTCGATGGAATCCACCTCGGGTACGCCTGCCTGGTCGATCAGCCGCCTGGCGTACGGCGCCACGGACTCGAAGTACCGCCGCTGCGCCTCCGCGTAGAGCGTCCCGAAGGCCAGCGAGGACTTGCCCGACCCGGACACCCCCGTGAAGACGACCAGCGCGTCCCGGGGGATTTCCACGTCCACGTTCTTCAGGTTGTGCTCGCGCGCCCCCCGTACCCGGACGAACCCCGTCCTCGTGTCGCCTGAAGTCTCTGGAGAGGGATGACCGCGGAGTCTGCGCATTCGCACCACACAGGGAGAGCGTGAAGGCCGGGCAGGGTGCCACACCTTCGACCCAAGGTAGCCCGCGCGTTTCAATACGGCACCCCCTCTGGCGCCCGGCCCGCCCTTCGGGCTCAGCTGAATCCCCGGGCACTCGCGAAAGGAAACCCCAGGCCATGAAGCTGAACGAATACACACAGTACGACGGACTCGGACTGGCGGAGCTCGTGCGCGGCGAACAGGTGACCCCCGGGGAGCTCGTCGAGACCGCGCTCGCGGCCATCGAGCACGTGAACCCGCGCATCAACGCCGTCATCTCCCCCCTGGTGGACGAGGCGAAGGCCACGCTCGCGCGAGGTCTGCCTCGCGGGCCTTTCACCGGAGTACCCTTCCTCATCAAGGACGCCGTCCTCCACGCCGCCCAGCTCCCGTGTGAGATGGGCAGCCGGCTCGCCCAGGGGCTCGTCATGCCCTACGACTCCGAGCTGATGGCCCGCTTCCGCCGAGCGGGCATCGTCCCCGTGGGCCGCACCAACACCCCCGAGATGGCCTTCAACATCACCACCGAGCCGCTGCTCCACGGGCCCTCGCGCAACCCGTGGAATCCGGAGTACAGCACCGGCGGCTCCAGCGGAGGCGCGGCGGCGGCCGTGGTGGCCGGCATCGTCCCCCTCGCGCACGCCAACGATGGAGGCGGCTCCATCCGCATCCCGGCCTCGCTGTGCGGCGTCTTCGGCCTCAAGCCCACGAGGGGCCGCACGCCCCTCGGACCGGACATGTCCGATGGGTTGAACGGGCTGGGCATCGAGCACGTCGTCTCCCGCTCGGTGCGCGACAGCGCGGCCATGCTCGACGCCACGGCGGGCCCGGACGCGGGAGAGCCGTACCAGATTCAAGCGCCCGAGCGTCCCTACCTGAAGGAGCTGGAGCGCGAGCCGGGACGCCTCCGCATCGCCCTCTCCCGGGTGCCCCCGACCGGAGTGCCCGTCAGCCCCGAGTGCGTGACGGCCGTGGAGGACGCGGCGCGGCTGTGTCTGGAGCTGGGCCATGAGGTCGTCGAGGCCTCGCCCCAGTTCGACACCTCGGGGTTCGACCACGCCAACCTGGTCATCTGGAGCTCCAACCTGGCCATCTGGGTGGAGGGCATGGCCGCCGCGACCGGGCGCTCCCCGGAAGCGACGCTGGAGGCCACCACCTGGGCCACGGTCCAGTACGGGCGCGGCCTGAAGGCAACCGACCTGCAGCTCGCGTTCGCGACCATGAACCAGATTTCACGCGCGGTGGGCCGGTTCTTCACCAACTACGACCTGCTGCTGACGCCAACGGTGGCCGTGCCTCCGTACAAGCTCGGCGTGGTGGACGCCAATGTCCCCATGACCGCCGAGGAATGGGTGAAGCGCATCTTCTCCTTCTGCCCCTTCACCGCGCTGTTCAACTTCACCGGCCAGCCAGCCATGTCGGTGCCGCTGTACTGGAGCGAGGGCCTGCCCATCGGTGTCCAGTTCGCCGGCCGCATGGGTGACGAGGCCACGTTGTTCCGCCTCGCGGCCCAGCTCGAGCGGGCCCGTCCCTGGGCCGCTCGCCGGCCTCCGATCCACGCCGCCCTGTAGTGTTCAATGCCGGGCGGTCTCGGAATCTTGTAATTTGATTCCCAAGCAAGTTCCTACTACCAGGGAAAGCCCGATCGGAAAGACTCTCACCTCAAGGAACTTCATGGTCATGCGTACCTCCGGCCGCTGGCGGCTGTCTTTGCCGTGCTCCCTCCTGAGCGCTCTTTGCCTTTTCCTGGCATCGAGCCAGGCACGAGCCGCCTCGGGTCTTCCCAATGGCAGAATCGTGTTGAAGTCGATGAACGGCGTCTATGTCTCCGCCATGAATGGCGGTGGCGCCGACGTCCAGGTCCAGGGCGCGCGCCCCGACGACTGGGAGTATCTGGATGTCTTCAACCAGAGCGAGTCCTGGGAGCTGTGGCACGGCAGCCAGGTCAACTTCCGCGCGAACGATGGCACCCACTTCCTGCAGTCCGCCTGTGGCGGCAGCTGGGACCTGGGGGACACCTCGTGCGGCGTCGTCAACGCGAGCACGACGAACCAGCTGGGCTGGGAGACCTTCACCGTCGAGAAGCTCAACAACTGGCACCAGGGCGGGAAGATCCACACGGGAGACCAGGTGGCCCTCAAGGCCTTCAATGGCTCCTACTGCGCGGCCCTGAATGGCGGCGGCGGCACCCTGACCTGCGCGGCCGGCTCGGCGCAGGGCTGGGAGACCTTCACCGTCGAGTTCATCGACCCCAACGGGGGTGGCGATCCGGGCGGTGGCACGGGCGGGGATGTGCCGGGGACCTTCACCCGCATCTACCGCGAGGACTTCAACGCGCCCCTGGACCTGTCCCTCTGGAACCCGGACAGCGGCTTCCAATACCAGAACAGCTGGGTGACGAACGAGAACACCTGGGTGGGCGATGGCTACCTCAACCTCGCGTTCCGCAACTGGGGTGGCTACACCACGGGCTGGGCGAGCCTGAACCGGGGGAACGCGCCGTTCATCCACTACGGCAAGGTGGTGGCCCGCCTGCGGGTCGACCGCGCTCCGGACGTCACGCTGGCGGCCCTGCTGTGGCCGAGGCCGGGACAGGGCACCTACAGCCAGTCGCATCCCTGCGAGCTGGACTGGTTCGAGGACTTCGACGCCAACCACGACGGCGACCGCACCCCCATGGGCGCCTTCACGCACTACGGCTGCGGCCCGAGCGACGCCTGGGAGACGCACACCGCGCCCGACTGGGCCGCCGGCACCGACTGGCACGAGTGGAGCGTCGAGTGGACGCCCAACAAGCTCGTCTACAAGGTCGACGGCGTCGTCTGGGGCACCGTGACCGACCCCGCGAAGATTCCGGACGAGCAGATGTACGTGGGCTTCATGCTCAGCGTGTACAACAACCGCTGGCCCACCGTGAGCCAGGCCCTGTTCCAGATCGACTGGCTCGAGGTCCACTCCTGGAGCCCGTGACCCGCGTATGCTGTGAGCCATGACGCGCGGGACAGCGGTGGGAGGGGGAATCTGGGTCATCCTTCTGGGGTGGCGGTGGGCCACGGAAGGGTTCCACGAGTTCCTCCTGGCCCAGACGCTCTTCCTGCTCGCGCCCCTCGTGCTCGTCCCGCTGGGCCTCCCGCTCACCGCCGTCCCCGTGCGCTCCGGGCGCGTCTCCCGGCTCTACACCCTCGCCCGGGTCCTCCTGCCCATCGGGGCCCTGGCGCTCGTGCCAGCGTTCGTCCTGGAGCCGCCCTGGCAGGTCCGCTTCGCCCTGGGCCTGCCCTATCTGCTCTTCACCGCCTGCGCCGCGCTGCACGGGCTCGCGCGGCTGGCCGGACGCAGCGCGTTCCTCGTGGAGGAGCTGGCCCTCGACGTGGCCCTGCTGTTCCTCCCGGGCGGTGCCGTCTGGATGCTCGCCTGGTTGGGTGACTTCTCCTTCCTGGGCTTCCAGGGCCTCTGGGTCCTGCTCACCGCCATCCACTTCCACTTCGCCGCCTTTGGAGCCCTGCTCCTCGTGGGGCTGCTCGGCCGGCTCCTCTGGCACCACCGCGCGTCCGCGCCTCGCGCCTGGCGGCTCCATCCCGTCCCCGCCGTGGGGCTCATGGGAGCCTTCCCCCTGCTCGCCGCGGGCATCGCCGGCAACCGTGTCCTCGAGGTGCTCGGCGTGTCCCTCTACATGCTCCTGTTGCCCGGGGTGGCGGGGCTCCTGTTCGTGGGCGCCTCGCGGGTGCGCTCCGGGGGCGTGGGCCGCTGGCTGCTGGTGGGCTCGGGCCTCGCCGTGCTCGGCTCCACCACGCTCGCCGTCCTCTGGGGCCTCTTCCGCCCGAGCCTCGTGGCGCTGCCCACCATGCTCCGCTTCCACGGCACGCTGAACGCCCTGGGCTTCGTGGGGCTCGGGGTGCTCGGGCTGCGCCTGCTCAATCCCGCCTCGCGCGCCAACGTGGCGGGCGTGGTGTTCAGCCGGCTGAGCTCCCGCGGGCGCACGGGCCCGCGCTTCTTCGAGCGTCTCGCGCCACCGGATGGACGCCAGCCCACCGGCCTCGTGGACGACTTCTCCGAGTACGCGCGTCCCGACTTCGACCCGCTCCGGGTGGACCCCGAGGTCCGCCGCTTCTACGAGCACACCGCGAGCTACACGCTCTGGGTCGTCCCGGACTGGAAGCCCGGCTTCCGGCTCGGCGGTCGGCTGTGGGGGTGGTTCGCGCGGCACGTGCAGCAGCTCGTCCTGCCGAGCGCCACGAACCTCCAGCGTCACGGGGTGAAGGGCGCCATCGTCGCGGTGGATGACGGGGCGGACGGGCGCGAGCGGGTGCGCGGGTGGATCCGCACCTACGAGAGCGATGGGAGCCCCATCTACGTGGCCGCCTACTCCAGCCACGTGGCCGGGGCGATGCGGTACATGAACATCGCCTTCCCCCTGCCCTTCTCCAACATGACCAGCATCTTGCGGCTGGACCATGACGCGCCGGGAGGCACGGGGCTGCGGCTCACCTCGTGCGCGCAGGAAGAGGCACCGGGCGGGGACCAGGGCGTGTACCTGGCCAACCCGCTGCTCCCGCTGCGGCTGCCCCTCAACGAGACCATCTGGGTGTGGAGCGCCGGGGGCACGCCCGCGACGGAACCGCCCTGCGACGACCCGGCGGTGGTGCTGAGGGCCCGCCACGAGATGTGGTTCTTCGGCCGGAAGTACCTGGAGCTGCACTACTTCATCCAGCGCGTCGGCGAGGCCGATCCGGCGTAGGAGTAGCTGCCGTTTGATGGGAGCCGGGCGCTACTCCTCCAACGCATTCAATTGTGTTTGCGCAATCTCCCGGTACAGCGGCACGACCTCAACGGCCAGGACGTCCTCGAACAACTTCCGCGCGCCCTGTATATCCCCGGCCTCCTGGCGACGGCTGGCATCCACGATGGCGCGGGACAGGCGCCGAGAGCCTACGCGGATTCGTCGAGAAATCTTCGCTACAAGAGCTGCCGCGTCTGAAGGTGAGCGGAGACCCTGTTCAGCTTCATCATCCGACAGAGCCACTTGCCGCGTCACACGTCGCAAGAGATCGCACAGAGGCGCACTGAGCTCCAGGGGTTGGCCTCTCTCGAGCTGTTCCGCCAACCCTCGTAGCTCTTCCCAATCTGTCTCTTCGTTCATGCGTCACGTTCTCGGCTTGCACAGGTGAAATGGCCACTGGCGTTGGCCCTCGCACAACCGGAAGCAGGCATGGCAGTCACCTTTCCAACGTGGGTTCATCTGACTCTGACACTGGAACCGCGCCCGCCGACGTCATTGACTCGTCACCGGCCCGGAGAGTTCCCGCCACGAAGCACCCCATCCGGCGTAAAAATGTAAAAAGCAGGTTACACCCGGAAAACGGTTTACCCCGTCGAATGAGAGTCATTTAGTGGTGCGCCTGAAAGGAAGGGCCACTGATGCGATCCATCCGCCGCACTGTCGTTCCATTCGCCGTGATGCTGCTGTCCGCCTGCGGGCCGAGCTCGTCGTTGGAAGAGACCACCGGGGAGACCCAGGAGGCGCTCGCGACGGGCGTCGGCTCGACGGCCTTCCGCGCCGCCCTCGCCAAGCGCTGGGCTCCCATCCACTACCAGGACGTGGACGTGACGGGCTCGCACAGCCTCAATGGCCGCGCCGACTACATCTCCCGCATCGACTTCGATGGCGACTGGAGCGGGACAAACAACTGGGACAACGCCGCCTCCAAGCCGCTCACCGCCCATGCCTACCACTCCGTCGTGGAGACCAGCTCGCACTGGTACATCGTCTACACCTTCTTCCACCCGCGTGACTGGTCCGACACCATCTTCGACACCGAGCACGAGAACGATGGCGAGGGCGTGCTGCTCATCGTGGAGCGCGACGGGACGGAGTACGGCAAGCTCATCGGCGCCGTAACCGTGGCGCACAAGGACTTCTTCTCGTTCCTGCCGGATGGCAGCCCCATCACCTCGGGTGCCGAGTCGTCCGATGGCAAGCTGTCCTTCGCCACCTTCGAGGGCGTCCAGCACCCCATCACCGCGCAGGAGGCCAAGGGCCACGGCCTCAAGGCCTGGCCGGCCTATGACATCGTCGGCGACGGCGTGAAGTACTACCCCTCGCTGACCACCGCCGAGGAGCCCTCGTCCGCCACCGACTCCGACGTGCGCTACAAGCTCATCGACATCTACGGCTCCGAGGGCTTCTGGGCCCGCCGCGGCCTCTCCGAGCTGTTCGCCTCCGAGGGCACGTTCCGCGGCGACACCAGCGGTGGCTGCGGCCTCATCGCGGGCCTCTGCTCCACGAACTCGGCCAACGCGCCCTGGGGCTGGGACGACGGCAACGACGGCTCCATCCAGCGCGGGGAGATCGCCACCGACCCGGCGAAGCTCGCGGCGTACTACTTCAGCCCGTCCTCGCGCTTCTCCACCACGTACACCTTCAATCCCTTCAAGGGCGTGGGCTCGGACCCGAACGCGCCCTGAGCGCGCCGAGCAACCGCCGGGGTCCACGGGCTCCGGCGGTTGGCCCCCCCCGGGGGAACGCGCTTCACCTCGACGCCTTCACCTCGCGCCCGTGGAACGTGAGCAGCGGCTCACGCTGACCCTCGCGCCACAGCTCCGACGAGGCGTGCTCCCAGATGCCGCCGCGCTTGTCGAGGAGGATGTTCGCCTCGACCTTCCCCTTCGGACCCACGAAGCTCGTGGTGAAGCGCGCGTGGCCCGTGAGGCCCGAGCCGCCAATCTTGAAGTTGTAGAACCAGCCACGCTCCACGGGCTCGCCGAGCTCCGCGCGCAGGACCGGGTTCTCCGTCATGCGCGCCACCGACGACTTGAAGAGGGCGAAGCAGTCGGACAAGCCCGACGAGTAGAACAGCACGGTCACCAGCACGCTCGTGAGGACCAGGCCCGAGATGAGCATGGCCACCGCCTGGGGGCGGCTGAGTTGAGTCGGTGCCGGTCTGGAAGCCACTGGAAGCTCCGGCGACAAGTCTCGTTTCATACGCGCAGGTTATCGCTGGTTTCCAACAGGTGTCGATGCAATAGGTTGCCCCGGACCACCGACTCCCACCGAGGCATTCATGGATTGGAAGACGCTCTTCTTGACGCCGGAGGGCCGGATCGGCCGGCGCGATTTCTGGATTGGCTTCCTCATCGTCATGGTGGCGAGCACCGTGCTGCAGATCATCCCCTTCATCGGCCAGCTGCTCGGCCTGCTACTCGTCTGGCCGCAGATCTGCATCCACTCCAAGCGGCTGCACGACATGGGCAAGAGCGCCTGGCTCATGCTGGCGCCGTTCATCGTCAGCGGCATCTGCTTCGCCCTCTCCACGAGGACCAGGAGCATGGCCAGGATGATCGAGGCCAATACCAACGTGCAGAACGACAACGCCGCCCCCATGGGCGCCGCCGTGGCCGGGATGGCCCTCATTGCCCTGGGCCTCCTGGTGGGCATCGCCTTCCTGCTCTGGGTCGGCCTCTCCAAGGGCGAGCCCGGCCGCAACCGCTTCGGTCCACGGCCCGTCTCGCTCACGGGCGCCCCCTCCTGAACCGCCTCCCGCTGACGCGGACCGACGCTCCGTGAACGGCGCCGGGAATCCCTCCGGAAAATCCCCGGGAAGATCCGTCCCGAGGCTCGTTCTCTCCGCCGAAAGGCACGAAGCGGTGGCGGGGAGGCCACCGCACGGAGGAACGAGCAATGAATCACATTGAAAAGTGGAGAGGGTTGTCGCTGCTGTGCACCACCGCCGCGCTGGGCCTCACGGCCTGCGGGCCGGCCGAGTCCCTGGACATGCAGCCCGAAGTGGAGGCCGCCGCCACGGGCCAGGTGGCCCAGGCCGTGGGCCGCACCTTCGGCACCCTGTGCACCGAGGGCTACCAGAACGGCTGGCAGAAGACGCTGCCCCAGTCCTACGAGCGTTGCAGCTGGTTCAACGACGAGCTCAACGACACCGACACCCAGTCCTTCTATTACGGACTCAAGGGCGCCAGGCCCTACATCGAGAACTCGCTGGACAGCTCCCTGGTGGAGACGGTGGACCACGTCTTCCTCAACACGCATGGTGGCGCGTGGTCGGACGGCGCGGTGTACGCGATGTGGGACCAGAACTCGCTGGCCAACACGAAGAACATGCGCCTGGGTGACGAGTCCACCGGCCTGAGCCTCCTGTCCACCTACGCGTGCGAGACGCTCTACCACGGGGACGGCAAGCTCATCTCCCGGTGGAAGAACACCTTCCGCGGGGGCCTGCGCTTCGTGACGGGGAGCTGGAGCAAGCTCTACGACGGCATCACCACCAACGAGGTGGGCGAGGACTACGCCGACGAGCTGCAGAGCGGCTCCACCATCCGCAGTGCGTGGCGTTACGCCACCTCCGACTGGGCCACGGACCAGGACCCCTCCGTGATGGCCACCGGCACTGGCGAAGCGGACTGCGTCTCGCGCCTGAAGAACATGAAGTGGACCAACCTCACCAGCTACCCGCGCCGCGTGGACGGTGCCGTCACCTGGTACTGCATCACCTACTGGTCCAACCTGTAGTGCTCCGCCCGGAGCGCTCCCATCTTCCCAACCCTTTTCGATTCGAAGGTTCGAACGTCATGAACTTCATGAACACCCGACGTGTGCTCAACGTGGCCGGAACCGGCCTGCTCGGATGCGCCCTGCTGCTCGCCGGCGCTCCCTCCACCGCCGAGGCGGCGGACTACCCCTACCGCCGCAACTGGAACGCCAACTCCCGCGAGACGGGCCTCCAGGGCGCCGTCCTCCCCGTGCTGGAGCGCGCGCCGGGCCGCGGCGCCCGCGTGGTGGCCGATGAGCTGGTGGCGCGCTTCCGCACCTCCACCTCCGGCATCACCACCGCCGGCAACTACTCCATCATCCTCCAGCGCAATGGCATCCGCTACGTGGGCGACAGCGGCTGGCAGCTCACCGTCTACGGCGATGGCACCGCGGTGCGCTACCACAACCCCGTGGCCCTGGACGCCGGCCGCGCCGTCCCGCTCGCCTCGCGGCTGAGCAACACGGACCTGGAGGCCCTCGGCCGCCGCTTCGTCACCGAGCAGCTCGGCCGCCACGTGCTGCTCGGCACCGGCGAGACGCTCGAGGCCCTCAAGACGGAGCACCAGGTCGAGGCGCGGCAGGCGGACTCCACCACCGCTCCCCTCATCCAGGAGGTGAGCGCCAGCACCGTCATCTTCTCCCGCACCATCAATGGCGTGGGCGTGGTGGGCTCCGGCTCCAAGGTCGCCGTCATCTTCGGCAATGACCGCCTCCCGGCCGGCTTCGAGTTCGACTGGACCGCGTACCAGCCCACGGGCCGGCGGCAGCAGACGATGGATGTGAACTCCATCCACCGCCGGGCTTCGTCGGTGCTGCCGGTGGATCCGAACGACCCGAGCACCACGCTGGAGCGCCTCGAGTGCGGCTACTTCGACAACGGGACGCGGCGCCGCGACACGCTCGCCCCGGTGCAGCCCGCGTGCTTCTACCACTACACGAAGCAGGTGGTGGGCGACCCCATCCTCAACCGCGCCAACCCGGCGGACGGGCTCTTCAAGAGCGCCTACGGTGAGGCCGTCCCCGCGGGCACCACGGTGGAGCCGGATCAGCGCTGGCCCCAGGCGATGCTGCTGTGCACCGGCCACAGCCTGTGCGGCACCACCGGCACCACCACCCCGGGCCCCGTCTCCGGCCCCGGCCCTCAGTAGACCGTCACCCACCGCGCTCGCGGTGGGCCCCGCCCCGCGCCCGGCTCCACTCCCCGGGCGCGGGGCGGTTCCTTTTCCGCGACCAGTCCCTCAGTTCCAGGGGTTGGCGGGCTGATCATTGATGGCCACCCAGAACCGGGTGGTGGTGCTCAGCGAGCCCTGGGCCCACCAGCCCCAGCCACCATTGCCATCGTGGAACTCCGCCATCCGGTAGCCGGGACCGTAGGTGTTGGAGCAGAGGGTGTCCGCGGCGCCCCGCGAGGTGAGCATCGAGCCCATCACGGGAGCGCTGAGCTTCACCACGCCACCCGCCCAGCCGTTGTAGAAGTCGATGGCGATTCCCGAGGGAGCCGCCCGCCCGTCCTTGTAGAGGCAGAGGATGGGCAGCGACGTGGAGGGGCTCGTGTCGCCGCTGTACGGGTTGGTGATGCTGTCATAGCCCACGTTGACGTAGGCGCCGTTGTGCTGACGCACCTTCCACGTCATGCCGTAGTGCGTGGCGGTGCCGCCACCCGTGGTCACCTGGATGTTGCGCGACGTCGTCTTGTTGAACTGGCGGCCGTGCGAGTCATTGCGAGCCATCAGCGACAGCCCCTTCGTCCCCGTCGACGACCAGGCATGCGACACCGACACCGGGGAGGCGGGCGCGCCGCTCGGGTACGACGTGGAACCATCACCCCAGCCGAGCTGGTAGTTGACGGTGTCCCCATACGGCCAGCAGGGCCGCATCCGGGCGCTGTACGTCTGCGAGATGTTGGCGGGCACGGTCGCCGAGCCGAGCAGCATGGGCTGCACCGCCCGGGAGCCCGAGCTCAGCAGGTCCCAGAAGTTGAGGTGCCCGCGCGAGTTGTTCCACAGGTTCCACCGCTTCTCGCTGGTGAGGAAGGAGTCCGCCTGCGCGGTGACGTAGACCTGCCAGTCCAGATCGAAGGTCAGCGCATCCACCGTCTCGAAGATGCCGTCCCCGTCCGCGTCGCCGCACTGGTTGCCGTAGTAGCCCCACAGGTCGCCATACAGGTACGGGCGCACGCCCACCTGCGCATAGGCGAACCCTTCATCGTAGAGGAAGCCACGGATGGCCAGCTGCGCGTACAGCGTGGGCTGGATGCGCCCTGTCACGTTGCCGCTCAACGTCGTCGGCGCCTGCAGGTTGCTCGAGGAGAAGCTGGACCAGCCGCTGCACCCGTCGAGCGTGCAGGTGTAGTCGAAGGAGCCCGTGGCCGCCTGCGCGCCATTGTAGGTGATGGAGCCGGACGCGCTGGCACTCAGCGACAGGCCCGCGGTGATGGGAAGGTTGAAGCCCACGTACACCGGGATGGGGCCGATGAAGAAGGCGAAGGAGAAGAGGAAGGGCTTGGCGATCTGCCACTCCCACGGCTGCGAGGTGGCGTAGTTCACCGAGCCGCTGAGCGTGGTGCCATAGTTCACCACCGCGTTGCCATGCGCGCGCGCGTAGTCGAACCGGACGCCATCGGGGATGCACACGCCGAAAATCTTGAAGCGCTTGAGCCGGACCCGGATGTCTCCCGTCGCCGAGGCCTGCGCGTTGCCCGTGAGCGAGACGTTGCCCGAGAAGCTCCCGCCCGTGCCAAAGCTGCTGTTGAGCGGCGTGCTGATGTTGAAGGTCTGGCTCTTGTTGATGACCTTGTCGTCGCACCGCCCGAAGAGCCGGGCCTGTTGCTGGTACGGGACGGGCTCGTACGGAACCGGCTCGTACGGGTCATATGGGTCATACGGGTCGTACGGATCCGGCCCGGTGCCGTCGTCATAATAGTCGAGCGGCTCGGCGATGGCCTGCAGCGCCGGCGTGAGGTAGCCCTGCTGCTCGGAGATGGCGATCTCGTTGAGGATGTTCTGGCTGAGCGCGAAGGCCGAGCTCTGCGAGTCCAGCGAGTTGAGCAGGTCCTGCCGCACGCTCTCGGGGATCGGCGCGTTGTAGAGGCCGTCCACGTTCTGGATCATGAACATCGGCTCGTTGAAGTACCGCCCGTCCTCGGCGTAGCCGTAGGACTGGACGAGCCGCCAGTTGTAGCCCTCCTGAAGCGTGTACTGGGAGTAGGGCCCCGCCGGCATCGCCAGGGCGGCCGTGGCCCCCTTCGACGGCTTCTTCGCCCACGCCGGGGATGCCCCCAGCGTGAGCAGCAGACCCGCCATCAGCCCCGACGCCCATCCCGCCAGCCTGCCGGGCCTGGCGAACTCGTTCCTCGAATCCCGCATATGCGCTCCCCTCTGAAAGCCTGGGAGCGGAATATTCCATGGGTATCACTTTCAAATCAAGTGAGAACCCATTTTCTGGGGATTCGAGGAAGAGCCTGGATGTGGGGAAAAGGCGTCTACCCCTCCAGGTGGTTGATGATGCCGCCCACGGGGGACGGCTCGTTGCCGAACGTCTTGTTGAACCAGGAGCGGTCGTCCGTCTTCGAGTCGATGTTGTTGAGAAGCTCGTCGGTCTTGGCCGGGGTCTGCCTCGAGTAGTCATTGCGGCGCGGCAGGCCGTGCTCGTTGCGGATGAGGTTCTCGTTGGGCGCCCAGCCGTGGGGCGTGTGCGGGGTGGGCTTCAGGCCGACGGTCTCGAACTCCTCCTGCATGTGCGAGTGGTGGCCGATGACGTCCCCGACGATCTTGGGATTGTCCCGGATGACCGGGTCGTTGCGCCGGGGGCTGACCTCCAGCGGGCTGACCTGGAGGCCGTTGGAGGCGCGCCAGGCGTGGACCGACTCGTGGCCCAGGCTGTTGAAGCGGTTGGCGCTGGGAGCCGTCTCGTCATAGTTGATGTGGCTGGCCTGCCCGGCGCCGGGCTTGCCGTCGTAGCGGTACGCTTTCTGGATGGACTCATCGGTGCCGTCGTTCAGGGGCCTGTGCGACATGGGCATGTTGGCGTCACGGCCCGAGTAGATGTCCGCCACCGTCAGCGGCCTGCCCGGCGTGCCGATCTTGCCGGGGTTGACGGCCGAGGTGCGGCCGTTGAGCTCCTCCAGCATTTGCCGGCCATTGGGCTGCCCCATCAGCCGATGCGTGGACTGCCGCGCGTCCGTGGTCAGGTCAGTGAACTGGTGCGCCGACTCACCGTTGCCGCGGCGGGTGCGGATGCCCGGCAGATCCGGGTGCACGACGCCGAAGTCGGTGGGCCTCAGGTTGTTCTTCCCATTCAGGAGCTCCGCCGGCGTGGGCACCGAGCGGCGGGACTCGAAGCCGTCACCGAGCGAGCGCGGGCTCGTGGGCGAGGAGGGCAAGCTCCTGGTCTCCGTGGGCAGCGAAGGCGTCCTGGGACGGAGGGGGGAGAGGGAGGGGAGCGAAGGGGTACGGAAGGGGATCTTCATGGCGGAGGGTCCTCGGGGGTCGGTGCGTCCGGTGCCTGGCGACTACTGCATGGGGCGTTCCAACTCCCTTCTGGGACCCGAGCTCCTGTATTTCCAAGGGTTTGGGGCGCGCTCCCGCGAAACCGGGAGACAGCGGGCCTCCCGCCGACCGGTGACGGCGGTCACCAGGGGCGGTGACTGTTGTCACCAGGGGGCACACCTGGCGATGCCCTCCCTATAGTGGCGGGGCGATGAGCGACACGAGCGGCGGGCCGGTACGCAAGCTGGCCATCGAGGTGAGGGACCTGCACAAGTCCTTTGGCGACAACCACGCCCTGCGGGGCGTGGACCTCGCGGTGCCCGAGGGCACCACCTGCGTGCTGATGGGCATCTCCGGCTCGGGCAAGTCGGTGCTGATGAAGCACATCATGGGACTGCTGCGGCCGGACCGGGGGACGGTGCTCGTCGAGGGCCAGGACGTGGCGAAGATGGACGAGGCCGCGCTGAACCAGATGCGCCGCAAGCAGGGCATCCTCTTCCAGGCCAACGCCCTGTTCGACTCGCTCACCGTCTTCGACAACGTGGCCTTCCCCCTGCGCGAGCGCACCCAGATGCCCGAGGAGGAGATAGAGAAGACGGTGAACCAGACGCTGGCCAAGGTGGGCCTGTCCCACGCCGCCACGCGCTACCCGGGCGAGCTGTCCGGCGGCATGCAGAAGCGTGTGGGCTTCGCGCGCGCCACCATCCTCCAGCCGAAGATCCTCCTCTACGACGACCCCACCGCCGGTCTGGACCCGCTCACCACGGCGGCCGTCAATGAGATCATCACCACCGGCAAGCAACAGCTCGGGGCGACCTCGCTCGTGATTACGCCGGACGTGGCGTCCGCCTTCGGCATGGCCGACACCCTCGCCATCATGGACGAGGGCCACATCGTCGCCGTGGGCCCGCCGGACGTGGTCCGCGAGTCCCCACACCCCGCCGTGAAGGCCTTCCTGCGCAACTGGCTCGCGCGCCGCTCGAAGAACCGCCCACCCCCCGGTGAGTGACGAAGCACTCCCCTCGGGGAGGGCAGCCTGTAGACTGGACGGATGCTGCCTCTGCAACGCTGGCTGCCGCCAGACGAAGCCGCTGCCTGGCTGAGCCCCTACCAGCGGTTCTTCCGCAGCCGCGGAGCACGGCTTGGCATGGATGTCGATGCCCAGGTCCTCTCGTCCGGGTTCTCCCGCGGCGGGGCTGGCCTGTTCTCGGGCGGCCGCTTCGCGTCGCTCGCTCTCGAGAACCCCCGTGGCACGACCTTCGTCGACGGCGACCTGCTCGTCGACGGCTGGCTGGAGAATGTCGGCGGGCTCGTCTTCGTCCGGGGCAACCTGATCGCGCAGACGCTCTTCACGAGCGGCTATCTCGTGGTCCTCGGAGAGCTCCGCGTCCGGCGCCTGCTCGGGGATGACGAACCGCACGGCACGTACGTCTTCGGCGACGCCCACGTCCAGAGCGCCGTCTTCTCCCACAATCACCACTTCGACGTGTGGGGTAGGGCCGAGCTCGGAGAGGAGATCCACGATGAATCGCACGGACGCACCGCGATGAGGGAACGGCTCGTCGCCTGGAAGGTGCTCTCCGACAAGAACCAGGAGAAGTACCTCGAGGAGGCACGGCTCGGCTTGCGCGCCCAGGCCGGGACGTGGGGCCCGCTCCCCGAGGACTGGGCGGCACGGCGCTACACGCCGAAGCCAGAAGCAGGCGGAGCGCGGCCCCCACCCCCTCCCCGGTCAGCGCTCGTCGTCGAGTTGGAGCAGTGGCTCGGCTCGGAGGGAGCCACCCAGCGGCAACAGCTCGAGGGGCTCCGCACCCACTGGCTCTCCCGCCTGAACGGCGCGGCGGACCGGGAACAGGCCCGTCACTTGATTCGCAAGGCCATCAACTCGAAGAAGCTCGTCGCGGAGCGGGACGCCCTCCTGCGCGAGTTGGAGTAGCCATCCCCGCGGTCCCGCGTATCAACGCTCTCTGCAGATCCTGACCGGCAAGGTGCATGGGAGATAGGCGGTTTCCACGTCCCTCCAGTGCCCGCCGACGGCCAGGCCCAGCCCGCCCTCATCGAGCTCGGCCAGGGCTTTGCCGGAGGGGTTCTCGGGGAGCTCCGCGCGTTCCTCGGGGGCGAGGCTCGCACGGAACGCGGGATCCTTCCAGGCTCTGACAATCACTTCCTTTTTCATGACGGCCTCCCGGGTGAATGCCAGCCCTGAAGAATGAAGCTGGCACCGGGAAGGAGCCCACGCGCGTCATTTGTGACGAAGGCGGCGGCCCAGACACGCGGCGGGGGTCGGCCCACGAGCCCCGTGCTCCTCAAGCGATTGCGGCGGCCGCGGGGCGGCTGTCAGGGGCAACGGACCAGCGCGAATCCTCCACCTCCAGGGCCAGATAGCTGGGAGAGGCCGAGGAGACACAACGCACCCGCCAGTCCTTCAGCGGCACCTCGCCCTCCACCGTGGCGGGCTCGAGCACCAGGGTCGTCGCCCCATTCTGGAGCCAGCGCGCATCGCGTGATATCTTTGACATCCTCAACACCGCCGCTCCCCAACCCTTCTGAGCAGGCCGCTGCCGTCGAGAAACTGCTGGATGCGGCTGCCGAGCGCTACGTGCTTCTCAACTGCCCCGTCCACGCGCTCAGGGCTGAGGATGACGAGCGTCCCCTTGTCCTCCACCTGCCCGACTTGCACTGGCTCCGGGAGGGGCGGCACATCCCCCCACTGACGCGAGTAGTACGTCAGCCACCCCACGAAGGTGCCGGGAAGCCCTGTCTCTGAAAGATGGTCCCGGAAGTCCCGTGGAGTGGCGACCGCCCACTCTGGCTCCCATGCCAGCACCATTGCCCGCATCACTCCAGAGACCACCGGAAGGGTGACCAACCGATCCCTGCCAGGAGGCTCCGATGGAAAGTAGAGCTGAGCGAGGTTCGTGACCCCCTCGGTATCCGCGCCACAACCTAGAAGGACCATCCCCCCCTGGTTCTCCGGATGGCCCGTCCATGCACCGAAGCTGAAACCATCATCACCCGCCTGGTACTTCTTCTTCTTGAAGAAGCGCACGAAGGTGTCGGAGGTCGGCTCGAACTGGAGTTGGAGCGCACGTTTCGTTGAGCTGGCTTGCTCATACCAGCGGCTGTAGTCGGCATGGCAGGCAGACAGAAGGTGGAAGAACGTCTCAGCGCGTTTGGCACATTGCTCGGCCGACTCACGACGTCGTCCCCAATAGGCGGCTGCATAATACGGTTCGCTCAAGCGTGACCCCCTTCACCGCAACGACGTGTGGACGACCTCAATACCCGTGACGTTCCACTCCTTGAACAGCCTCTTGAGAATGTCGACCATGCGCGGCTCAGCGACCTGCCATCGTACGGGTGTACCTCCCGCGAGCCGAGCTTGCTTTTGAGCCTGCTCTCGCAAAGCCTTCAGACCCTTGAACCCGAACTTGGGTTCCAGATTACGGTTGAACCACTTATCGTACCCAGGGCCCTTCGCCTCCTGCAGGACCCCGGTTTCAGGGTCATACCCATCGTAATCCACACACTTGCCGGCGCGGCACACCCGGTAACACCACCGCCTGGGCGCGCCCGTCACCTGGGACTGGTAGTCCCGGGCCTGCTTGGACATGCTGGAGGTGTCCTCCACCCACTGCCCGGGCCCGCCCACAGGAGGCCACCCAGAACCGCCACCTGCTCCCTGGGCGCCCGTGTTGGCCATGTGCAACACGTAGGTGGCACTCATCGCGTTCCCCGCCACGGCGACAGCACCCCCCACGGGCACCGCCACCAGGCGCACCGCCAGGAGTCCTTCCCCCGAGAGTGAAAGTAGCGGCACGGCCACGCTCCCGAGCTTCCCTCCCCACGATGCCGCCTTCGCCGCCCCCGCTCCCGAGGTGCCCACCGTCAGGACCACGCCCGTCGCGAGCCGGGAGACGGTCCGCACCTTCTCCGCGTACGGCTTGTGACGAAACTCCTCCCACAGTCGCGGCGAGCTCTCGTAGAGCTGCCGCACCGCGCCCGGCAGCTGTGCCAGTCCCTCGAGCGTCTCGCCCGTATGGAAGACGAGCCGGTAGAGGCCCTCAACCATATCCACCACCGCCAGCACCGCGCCCTCGGCCACCGCCAGCCCGGGGTTGTCGTCCGGCTGGTAGATGCCCACTGGACGGGCCCCCTTCGGCACCTCGAGCCTTCCATCCACCGGAAAGAGGCGTCCGCCGTCGATCGCGTAGAAGGGGCCCACCTCGAAGTTGTCGGCTCGCAGCGTCCCGTCCCCGGCCAGCACCACCCGGCCGGCCTTCTGCACCGCCACTCCCGAGGTGGCCTTCACCAGGTAGCCGTCCGGGCGTAGCACCAGCAGCCGCGAGAAGCGCCTCATGCGCGCGTGGAGCTCGTCTCGCGTCACCAGCTCCCCGCCCGTGGCCACCTCCAGGAGCAGGTGCGCCGCCATGCGTCTCGAGCCGAAGTTCCCCAATGTCACCGGCGTGGACAGCAGGTGCGGCACCAGCTCCAACGCCTGCCGAGGCGACAGCGCGCGCCCGTCCCCGGGCAGCGCGGTGGTAGGCACTCCGGCCTGCACGAGGAAGCCCTGGAAGTAGTCGAGGCTCATGGGCACCTCGTACGGCCGACCGTCGCCCACCCCATCCGGCCACCCAACGCCCTCACCCTCGGCCGCGTTCACATCCAGCCCAGTTCCTTCCCGGTCCTCCGCGCCGGCCTCAGCGTTCTCCAGGTCCTCGCTGGGCGCGTCGGGCCTCGCCACGGCCGCCAACCGGGCCCCGCCAGCACGCTCCTCTTCTCCTGGACTCACCCTCTGAGCGCGTCCCCAGTGGCGCGCGGTGCCCGCCAGCCTCCCGCCCATGGGGTAGCCCGTGGCACACGCCGCCTGCAGCCCAAGGCCCCACAGCGCCAGCACACCCAAAGCCCACCACGATCGGCCGCGTGAGTTCCGGCGAGCCTCGAGCTGCGTACCGCCGCCCTCCCCCGCCCCAGGACTCCGGTACTCCTTCGCCATGACGCTGACCTTTCCCCCAGGTGGAACAACCCTGAAGGATAGTATTCGGCATGGCCAACCCTACAGGGAGGGCCCGCCTCTGCCCCGCCCAGTGCGACGCTCGTCCGGCTTCCGATAGCCGCGCCACGCAGTTCCCCCCCGGGCAGAAATCCGCGGTCGACATCTGGGCCGTGCGGACGCCGAGGCGGGCCCTCCCATCCCGCCCCAGCAGCCTCACCCCACGCGTTACGCGGGGATACGCCGAATCGAGATGTTCCTCGCATCACCGGTGCCGGTGAGCTTGAACTCGATCTTCTTCCCCTCGGGGCAGGCCCACTTGCTGTCCTGTGGACCGGAGGCCGCGAAGTCGACGTGGACGTAGACGCATTGCCCATCCGCGTCCTTGTCGGTGACCCACCCGTGGACGGTCGCATTCTTGCCCGACTTGCACTCCGTGCCGAGCGCATATCCCCACTTGACGCTGCTGGGGGAGTGCCAGTTCTCGCACGCCGCCCCGCTCGCGCCCTTCTCGACCTCGACCTTGGCCTCACTCGTCGCCCCGGCCGCCAACGCCGATTGGCTGAACGAGAAAACCGCGACTGCAGCACTGAGGACTCCCATGATTGCCTTACGCATCATTCTCCTCCGTGGTTGATGGCGCCCATCGGACGCGGTTCTCGAAGAGGGAGTCGGTGGAGCGGATTTGTGATGGCGGGGTTCAGCCTGTCGGACTCCTCGCATGAGAGGGCCGGCCCTCCACTGCACGCTCCCCACTCCCACGAGATGACGAGCGATGGCCGCCCTTGTCCTCGAATCCTCGGGACGGAGTGCTAATGCCGCTCCAGCTCCCTGTACCAGTCCCACAACGGCCCGCTCACCGCGTGGCTGTAGGCGCTGGAGAGCTCCTCGAACTTCTTCGGCGGAAGCGTGGAGAGACGCTCGCGCAGGAACCCCATGTCCCTGAGCACTTCGCGGCGCTTCAAGCCCGCGTCCATTTCCACCACGGTGGGCATGACCCGAAGCACGGCCTCCAGACACTGGGGCACCAGGCCTCCAGCATCTTGCGCCAGAGGTCTTCCATGAGCTCTTCCAGCGTGTACTTCCTACTCTCGAGGTACTCCCGGGCCCACCGCCTCACGCGGGCCCGGGGCAGGGTCCAGCTCAGGCGCAACGCCTGTCAGGATTCAGGATTGGCGACGCCAGCTCAGAAGTTGGCGCAGCCAGCGCACTGCACGGCGCCACTGGTCACGTTGACACAGGCGCCCGCGGTGCCACTGGCGATGCCGCAGGTGCCAGTACAGTCGGTCGTCGGGCACACGAAGGTGCTGCCACAGCCCAGGCTGAAGGAGCGGATGGAGATCAGACTCCCGACGCTGCCAGCCGCGTTGCCGCAGTTGACGGCCAGGCGCAACGTCCAGCCAGTGCAGTCCGCGGCGTCATAGAAGAGGCACTGCTCGGTGGTGCCCGTCGCGGACACGTCCGCATTGGGGCACTGCGCGCCCTTCTCGGCCACGTAGGCGTCGAACTCCTCCGTCGTCCGGTAGGCTCGCGCCACTCCCGTCTTCAGGCTCTCGTCATCCACGATGATGGAGATCCGTCCCTCGAGCTTCGACAGCGCGTTCATCGGGTAGAGCGCTCCGTCCAGCATCACGACCATGTCCGACAGCTTGTACTGGGCGCCTCCCGTCATCTTCACCTGGCTCACCGCCACCTTGCTCTCGGTGGCCTTGAGCTGGACGGAGCCCGCCTTGTCATCAGACGCCTGGGCTTGAAACGCAGACAGCATCAGCCCCACAACGAGGGACGCACCCCAGAACATGTTCTTCACTTTGGATTCTCCCGCTTTGATATGGATTGGACCCGGTAAAGGCAGCAAGACGCGCTCCCCCCCGGAGGCCCGCCTCGCGTAGGCGCTGGTTAGACTCTGTCTGTTCCGGTACGCGCAGTGATTGGACATGATCTGTCCAGCTCCCCCCAAGCGCAGGCAGGGTGATTTATGCGATATTACTCGTTTACACGTCAAGTACGATCCAACCGCTCTTGGGGTGAATACAGGAATTACAATACTCGTCAAGATGACCGCTTTTTCTGGAAATAGAGAATCGTGGCAGGACCCAGCACTCCGTGCCGTAAGCGGTTGAAGAGGAAGTGGAGATTTACACGCCGGCCCTGCGCAACGAATTGAACGTAGCCGTCCGGCGAGCTCTCCGTGAGCGCCGAGGAGCCAATATCGGGGCGGAGTGCTAATGCCGCTCCAACTCCCTGTACCAGTCCCACAACGGCCCGCTCACCGCGTGGCTGTAGGCGCTGGAGAGCTCCTCGAACTTCTTCGGCGGAAGCGTGGAGAGACGCTCGCGCAGGAAACCCGGGTCCCTGAGCACTTCGCGGCGCTTCAAGCCCGCGTCCATTTCCACCACGGTGGGCATGACCCGAAGCACGGCCTCCAGACACTCCTCCCGGGTGGCGCGAGCCATGCGCTCCACGGAGAGGGCCAGGTGCTCACGGACCGAAGCGGGGCCTTCGGGGCACCAGGCCTCCAGCGTCTTGCGCCAGAGGTCTTCCATGAGCTCTTCCAGCGTGTACTTCTTCCCGAACCGGAACGCGTAACGAGGACCCTGGAGCACCTCCCAGAAGCGCAGCAGCGAGGCGAGCCGGTTCGCCATGCGCGCAGCACCATGCGGTGGGGGCGGAGACACTCCATGGTGGAGCGCTCCCCAAGGGGTACTCAGGCAGAAGGACTCGAAGGCCGCTTCCGTGCGTTCACGCTCCTCCTTCGGGATGCACTCGTCCAAATGGGTGAAGATCTCCGCGAACAGGTGCACCCACCAGCCCGTGCGGCCCAAGTCGAAATCGGCCCCCGCGTGCATCACCAGTACCTCGCCGGGAGCCACCTGGCGCATCCGCCGAGGCTGGGCAAAGGCACCGGTCTCGAGGTACTCCCGGGCCCACCACCTTCCCTCGGTTCTCACCTTGCGAAGGATGGCGGCGGTGGTGCCGTGGAGCCACGCTGGAAACTCGAGCACCAGGGATTGTTCCGGGGTCATGGCGTCTGGCCCCTACCATCGTGGTCAGCCCGGGGGAACTCTACCGGGCCAGGCGAAAGCGGTTGAAGAGAAAGTGGAGATTTACACGCCGGCCCTGCGCAGAGAATTGAACGTAGCCGTCCGGTCATCTCACTTCTGACGGACCGCCCATCCTCGGACATGATGCGGGCCCCTCATTCCACCCCAGGAGCACCCATGCATCGCAGCCGGCTCGCCGCCTTCGTCATCGACTGCAAGACCGAGGACATCGACGCGGCCACCACCTTCTGGAGCAAGGCCCTCGGCAAGCCCGTCGCGCCCCCTTCTCCCGACAGCGGCAACTACCGCGAGCTCTCCGTGAGCGCCGAGGAGCCGATGATCCTCCTGCAGAAGGTGGATCATCCCAGCCGCATCCATCTGGACATCGAGGCCGATGACATCGAGGCCGAGGTGAAACGGCTCGAGGCACTCGGCGCCAAACGGGTGGAGTTCATCAAACGCTGGTGGGTCATGGAGGCGCCGACCGGCCAGCGCTTCTGCGTCGTCCGCCCCCAGCGCGGGCCCCTCGAGTCCCACGCCAACACGTGGAACGAGTCGGAATGACGGCCACGCGGCGGGGCCCGGCCCACGAGCCCCGCGCGCCGGGCGCTCAGCCCATCTTCATTCCCTTGGGACGCGCCAGCAGCCGATCCACATACGCGTCGATCGCCGACCTCCCGGTCGGCTTCCCCCACATCCGCATCCAGATGAACATCGAGCCGATCATCACATCGGCCGCGGTGAACCAGTCGCCGAACAGGTAGGGCCCCTTGCCCAGCTCGCGCTCGACCACGTCCAGCGTCGTCTCGAAGTCCGTCCAGCCTCGCTGCGGCGTCGTCTGCACGTTCATCAGCTTGTCGCCCATCGAGGGCTCGAGCTGCGACGTCGAGTACACCATCAGCGACAGATAGCGGCCCCGCTCCGGCGTGCCCGGCTTCGGCGCCAGGTTCGCCTGCGGGTACTTCTCCGCGAGGTACATACAGATGGCCGTGCCCTCGAACACCCGCGTATCTCCATCCACCAACGCCGGCAGCTTGCCCGCCGGGTTGATCTTCAGGAACTCCGGCGTCTTGTGCTCCCGCTTCTCGAAGTCGATGAGCACGAGCTCGTACTGCGCTCCGCACTCATCGAGCATCCACTTGCTGATCACCGCGCGGCTCTTCGGGTTGTAGTAGAGCTTCATCGGTTGTCCTCCGTGATGACGGGCGCCCTTCACCCGGCGGGGCGCACTTCATCAGAAGCGCGCCCCCCATCCGAGCACCAAAAGGTGCCAGCCCGCCGCCCTCGAGGTCGTTGACACTTGGACCCGGGGCGAAGCTCCGGAGTCCCTACCGGTTGCGCGGTGGCGGCTTGTAGTCTCCCGGCTTCGCGCGCATGGAGATGCTCAGCCGGTTCCACGCGTTGATGGTGGAGATGGCCAGCGTCAGGTCCGCCAGCTCCTTCGGCGTGAAGTGCGGACGCACGGCCTCGTAGACCGCATCGGACACGAACCCCTCCGTCACGAGCGTCACCGCCTCGGTCCACTCCAGGGCCGCCCGCTCCCGCTCCGTGTAATAGGGGCTCTCGCGCCACGCGTCGAGCCCGTACAGGCGATGCTCCGGCTCGCCCAGGGCCCTCGAGTCCTTCCAGTGCATGTCGATGCAGTACGCGCAGCGGTTGAGCTGTGACGCCCGCAGCTTGATGAGGTGCAGCAACCCCTCCTCCAGCCCGCACTGGTGCAGATACTTCTCCAGACCCAACATCGCCTGATAACCCGCGGGAGCGACCGCCCCCATGTTGAAGCGCTGTTCCATGTTCATCCTCCGCGGTGACTTCTAACGGCCACCTCCGCGGTGGACGAGTGCCACTCACGCGCGAAGTCATGGGGCCACTTCTCGCGGGCAGCCGTGTCTCAGCCCAGGGCCTGGCGCAACCGCCGGACTCCTTCGGAGCACTCGGGCTCCGGCACGGCCGCATAGCCGAGCACCAGCGCCCCGCGTCCAGACGTCTGACTCCGGAACGCGGAGAGGGGAAGCGCCACCACCCCGGCGGCCGCGGCACGCGCGGCGGCGGTACGATCGTCCATCCCCGGCGGCAGCCAGCCCACCAGGTGCATCCCCGTCTCCGCCGGGCCCACCTCGAGCAGGCCTCGCAGCTCGCGCCGGGCCTCCTCGACCAGCAGGGCCTGCCGCTCGGCATACAGCACGCGCATCCTCCGCAAGTGCCGGCTGAAGTGGCCCTGGTTGATGAAGTCGGTCAGCACCGCCTGCTCCAGCGAGGGCGAGCGCAGGTCCGCGAGCATCCGGGCCTTCACGAAGACGTCGATCAGCGCCTCCGGTACGACCAGGTAGCCCAGCCGCAAGGACGGCGACAGCACCTTGCCGAACGTCCCCGAGTAGATGACCCGCGCGTCCGGCGTGAGCCCCTGGAGCGCGGCGAAGGGCCGGCCGGCGTAGCGGAACTCGCTGTCGTAATCATCCTCGAAGACCCAGGCGTTCGTGCGCTCGGCCCACTCCAGCAGCGCCCGCCGGCGCCGCAGGCTCATGTGGACACCGAGCGGGTGCTGGCTCGAGGGCGTCACCACCGCGAGCCGGGCGTCCGGACGCAGCCGGTTCGCGGCCTCCACATCCAGCCCCTCCGCGTCCACGGGGACTGGCACCAGGGCCGCGCCCGCCGCGATGAGCGTGCCGCGGACCGGAGGGTAGCCCGGGTCCTCGACCCAGGCCGCATCGCCCGGATCCAACAACACCTGGACCGTCAGGCTGAGGGCCTGCTGCGTTCCATTCACGATGAGCACCTGCTCGGGAGCACACCGCACGCCGCGCGAGGTGGCCAGGTAGTTGGCGAGTGCCTCGCGCAGGGGACGGAACCCGCGAGGATCCCGATGGGAGAGCGTGTCCCTCCACGAGCGCCGCCACCGTTCGTGGTGCAGCCGGCCCCAGAGCTCATGAGGGAAGGCATCCAGGGCGGGCATCCCGAGGCGGAACGCCATCGTGCTGCCCGACACGTCCTGCTCGAAGGGGAACAGCGGGGGTGCGGCCGCCAGGACGGCCCCCCGCTTCGACAGCGAGGGCGGGTTCGCGCGACGTGCGGCGGAAGGTGCCGGGGCACGCCGCGCGGAGAGGGCCCGCTCGGGGAGCTCGTCCGCCACGTAGGTCCCCGAGCCGTGGCGGCCAACGAGGTAGCCCTCGGCGAGCAGCCGCGTATAGGCGGTCATCACCGTGTTGCGTGACAGGTCGAGCTGCTCGGCCAGCGCACGGGTGGCGAGCAGGCGCGTTCCCGCGGGCAGGCGGCCGGTGACCATGGCCGTGCGCAGCGCCTGATAGAGCTGCTCGTGCAGCGGTGCTCCCGACGAAGCGTCCAGCACGAGCGCGGAGGCCACGGGGGCCCGCTTCTTCCCGGGTCTCGTCCTCACCGCGAGGAGGAACCCGGCCGCCACTCCCGCCGCAGCAGCCCGTACATCACCGCGTCCTGAATCTCGCCGTCGATGATGTAGCGCTCGCGCTGGCGGCCCTCATGTTGGAAGCCCAGCTCCTCGAGCACCTTGATGGAGGCCACGTTGCGCGGGTCCACGTCCGCCTCCACCCGGTTCAGCTCCAGCTCCGTGAAGCCGAACTCCACCACCCGGCCCACCGCCTCCCGCCCGTAGCCCTGACCCCAACAGGCGCGGTTCAGCGCGTACCCGAGGCTCGCACGCCGATGCGTCTGGCTCAGATCCGACAACGTGCACGTGCCCACCACCTTGTCGTCCTCCCGCCGCGCGATGCCCCACTGGAACAGCGAGCGCTCGGCGAAGAACGCGTGGATGGCCCGCAGCAACTTCTCCGCCTGCGCCACCTCCGTATACGCCGCCCAGCTCCAGTAGCGCGTCACCTCCCGGTGCGAGAAGAGCTCGAAGAGCGCCGGCACGTCCGCCTCCGTCAGCCAGCGCAACCGCAGGCGGGGCGTCTCCAGCGTGGGCAGGGTCTTCGCATCCGTCAGCATGGTGCCCACCAGCCTAATGACACCGCTTCCCCAGGGACAGCGCCAACCAGTGGCGCCAGGCCCCCACGTCCCCGCCGAAGTCCTGCCCCGCCAGTCTCGCCAACACCTTGCGCGCCGGCTCGTGGTCGAGCTCCGACCGCATCCCCGCCATCTCCACCAGCACCTCGCCCGCCTTCTGGAGGATGCGCTCGCGATTCACCGTCTCCTCCGCCTCCAGCAGGTGCACCAGCGTCCAGCCCGCCTTGTTCCGGTCCGACGCCAGCGGGTACCAGAGCGCCTCGAGCACCGGATCCAGCGGAACGAGGCCCGGCTTCTTCGACGCCTGTCTCGCCGAGCCCAGCCGGCGCAGCACCTCGTTGCGTACGCCCTCGTGGGGGTCCCGCACCGACGGGAGGATCGCCGCCACCAGCTGCTCGGGCGAGGACAGATAGGTCAGCAGCATGAGCGCGTTCATGCGCTTGCCGCCGTCCCGGTCCTCGCGCAGCACGCGCACGAGCGCATCGGCGTTCCGGGGCACCCCCTCGATGAAGCGCTGCTCCAGGGGCGCGAGCTCGGGGTGATCGAACCCACCGTAGCACCCCAGGGGCGCCCGGCAGGTGCCCATTCCCCACTCGGGGACCGCGCCCTCGCTCCTCAGTCTCCAGAATGTCTTCAGGTAGTCCGCCCAGGCCGCGAGCAGGCCCTCCGGATCCGCGACCTCCTCCGCCGGCTCGGCGGAGAAGGGCATGCGCCATTCGTCCCCCGCGTCCACCAAATCCACCGTCACACGCATCGTGTGATTCTTGTCCTGGATCACCGACATCCGGATGAACGCGAAGGTGTACGCATCGGTGAGCCGCTTCTTGCTCTCCACGAGGCTCGTGACGAACGCCTGTTGGTCCTTCTCCATGTCCAGACGCGTGCCCGGCGCCGGCAGCGTGATGAGCGCGAGCAGCTTCTCCCTGGGCACCTTGCGCGAGCCGAAGACTTCCACACCCTCGAACACGTAGACGGAGTCGGGCTTCCGCGGCGCCTCGGACGCGGGCGCGGCGGCCGCCGGGGCGGCGGGCGGCTCGGGCTGACGGGTGGTGGCACAGCCGGAGAGCAGGGCGAGACCGAGGACGAGGCGTTTCATGATTCCCCCTGTACCCGGAAGGGGCACGGGCCCCGCACTGTAGTGGCCCGTTTCCCGGGAGTCAGCCCTGAGTGGAAGCCAGGTGCGCCATGGGCTTCATGCCCCGTCCAGAAACCGGCGTTCCCAACGGCGCCTGTCCTCCGGGCGGAACTGGCTCTCGGGCAAGGGGCCCTCGTAGAGCCAGGGCTCCAGCACTCGCGCCAGCTCTCGATAGGCGGGCAGTGTTCGGCCCTGCTCGGTATCTCCCGCTTCCGGCCACTCCCCCAGCATCACCACCGCTCGCTCACCGTCCAATTCATGCACGGAGGTGTCCGGTGAGCGCAGCCGCGCGCGCAACGCCGCAGCACCTCCCAGCTCTCCCAACACGGGCTGGCCCAGGAACGTCAGCCACGAGGGGCCGCGCACCCTCGTGCCGATGTTGTACGAGTAGAGCGCCACATCGGGAATGTCCATGCCCGGGTAGCGGAAGCACCGGTCCTGAATCTCCTTCGTCACCCCCACTGCATCGTTCAAACCCAGGAAGGCCAGTCCTGCGTTGCCGGAGCAGAAGGGCAGAGGGGCCGCCAGCTCCAACGCCAGCGCTCGCACCCGCCCGGGTCCCTGCTCCTCCAGGTACTCCGTGGACAGCCAGAACGACGCCACGCATGCATACTTCTTCGACCTTTTCCTGTCGGTGTCATCGAGCCGTCTGCCGTAGTACTCGAAGCGATACCTCTGCGGACCACTCGTTCTCGCGTCTCTCAAGATGATGCGAGGCCAGGGGTCATCCATCAGACTGCGCCGGGTAAGTGCCCAGCCAGACGGGTCGAGTTCCCAATATTCGCCCTCGTCGTCCATGTAGAAGCCTAGATTCTCCACGCCCACCGCTTGCACGTAGGTGTCCAACGAGCGCATCACCGCCCGCGCCATCTCCGTATGCGGCCGGCGCATGTAGAAGTCCAGCCGCAAGCCCTCGTAGATCAAATAGCCTCTGGACTCCGTGCTGAGGCGGATTCTCGGGTAACGCTCACTCACCAGAAGGCTCCCTTCCGCGGACCGATGGGGTGGACTTCGGGCCCGAAGGCTTCCTTGTAGACATCCCCTTGCAACCTACCCTCGTAGCGGTGTCCCGGCGGGTACCTCCTCCATTCAGGATACTCGTCGAAGTTCACACACTTGAATTTGAAATCATAGACAGCCTGGACCTGGAGCGGGTCTCCATCATGGATGACCACATCAGGTTCCAGCGTTCCTTTCAGCTCCTCTCCGCCCTGGCGCAGGAGCGCCTCCTTCTCCTTGGCGCTGATGAGCGACTTCTCTCCCGTCTCCCTGTCGAACCGGTAGCGCTGCTTCAGGCTGAACCTCAGGTTCATCTCACTCAGCTTCGCCTCGGCGCACTTCATGGCCGCCTCGTGCATCTCCAGTCCGAGCCTCATGGCCCACGTCACGCTCCGCCCCTTCGCGTCCACCGTCATCTGCTTGCACTCTCTCGCGTTGGGCACCAGTCCCTCGAAGGTCCCCGAGTGGCTCAGCAGCACCTCCGTGCGAGCCATGTCCGCGCATTGCTCCAGTGCGCTCTTGATGGAGGGTTTCGTCGCCTCGTCCAGTGCCGCCACCACCACGCCCGTGGACGCCACGGCCGTTCCCACCGTCTGCACCGGCCCGGTGGCGACCTCCCGCCCTGTCGCGGTGGCGCAGTAGACGGGATTCACCCTGCACCGGGCACTCAGTGAGTCCTGGGCGTAGTGACTCGGAACACCTCGGACAGGCCTGCCCGCACAGGCCCCGAGCAGCAGACAGCCAGCAAGCAGCAATTCCAGGCGGCGCATGAACCGGTCCGGCATCTCCACTCCTTTTGGCACCCACTGGGCGGCACCCGCATTCTACGGTGCTGCTCCTCCAAAGCCATCACAGTCCGTCAAGGAACCGGCGCTCCCAGCGGCGCCTGTCCTCCGGGCGGAATTGGCTCTCGGGCAGGGGCCCCTCGTAGAGCCAGGGCTCCAGCACTCGCGCCAGCTCTCGATAGGCGGGCAGTGTTCGGCCCTGCTCGGTATCTCCCGCTTCCGGCCACTCCCCCAGCGTCACCACCGCTCGCTCACCGTCCAATTCCTGCACCGTGGTGTCCGGTGAGCGCAGCCGCGCGCGCAACGCCGCAGCACCTCCCAGCTCTCCCAACACGGGCTGGCCCAGGAACGTCAGCCACGAGGGGCCTCGCACCCGTGTGCCGATGTTGTACGAGTAGAGCGCCACGTCGGGAATGTCCATGCCCGGGTAGCGGAAGCACCGGTCCTGAATCTCCTTCGTCACCCCCACTGCATCGTTCAAACCCAGGAAAGCCAGTCCTGCGTTGCCGGAGCAGAAGGGCAGAGGGGCCGCCAGCTCCAACGCCAGCGCTCGCACCCGCCCGGGTCCCTGCTCCTCCAGGTACTCCGTGGACAGCCAGAACGATGCCACGCATGCATACTTCTCCGACCTTCTCCAGGTAGGGTCGTCGAGCCGTCTGCCGTAGTACTCGAAGTGGTACCTCTGTGGGCCCACCTCCCTGGCTTCTCCCAGGATGACTCGCGGCCAACGTGCCTCCAGCAGCTTGCGCCGTGTGAGTGCCCAGCCCTCCGCATCGAGTAACTGAAAGTCCCCTTCGTCATCCACGTAGAAGCCGAGATTCTCCGAACCCACCGCGTCCAGGTAGGCATCCAGCGAGCGCATCACCGCCCGTGCCATCTCCGTGTGCCGCCGGCGCATGTAGAAGTCCAGCCGCAATCCCTCATGCACCAGATAGCCGCCGAACTCCGTACGAAGGCGGATTTTCGGGTAACGCTCGCTCACCAGCAGGCTCCCTTCCGCGGACCGATGGGGTGGACTTCGGGCACGAAGGCTTCCTTGTAGATATCGCCTTGGAGTTCACCCTCGTAGCGGTGTCCCGGAGGGTACTCCCTCCATTCGGGAGGCTTGTCGAAGTCCACACACCGGAACTTGAAGTCATAGACGGCACGCACCTCGAGCGGATCTCCCGTGTGGCTGTGGCCCCATGCAGGAGGGCCCGGCTGACGTGCCCGCCTCCCTCACCGCGGCCGCCACGGGCCCCAACCTGCTCGCCAACGGCAGCTTCGAGAAGGACCTTCTGGACTGGAAGACCTGGCAGGCCACCCTTGTCGCCCACCACCTCTGCATCCAACTCGATGCCTTCAAGATCACCCTGGGCGGCCCCGTGAAGATGTATGTCGATTGGGTGAAGATCTACCAGCGGTAGACCCTCACCCCAGCCCTCTCCCAGAGGGAGAGGGGGCATACACGGGTTCAACTCGCGGTCCTCGATACCCTCACCCCGTCCCTCTCCCGATGGGAGAGGGGTGGGTGTTCCTCTTGTTGTTCCTGGTGACTCAGTTCCCCATCAAGCGCTTGGACCCGCTCCCCGGTGGTGCCGTCCTCGTCGACTCCGGCCTCCTCGGCTCCAGCTCCTCCTCGATTCCGTCCGGTCTCGACATCCGGATCCTCGTCATCACCTCCAACAACGTCACTCCCAAGAGCAGGCACAGGAACACCGCTGATACTGGCAACACCACCCTCCTCGCCCCCGGCTGCTCCACCAGGTGCATGAAGAACATCGCCACCAGCACCGTCTTCATCACCGCCAACCCCAACGCCACCGGCAACGAGAACGCTCCCAGCTTCAGCTTCGTCCCCAATACCCACGTCGCCACTGTCAGTACCGTCAGCGCTCCCCACACCACCACGTAACCCCACGCGGACTTCTTCTTCTCCTCCGCCATGCTCCCCCCTCACTCCACCAGGTACAGCAGTGGGAAGATGAACAGCCAGAAGATGTCCACCAGGTGCCAGTACAGCCCTCCTACCTCCACCGGGATGTGGTACTCGGCTGTGTATTTCCCTGTCAGCGCTCCCCACACCAGCCACCCCAACAGCCCCAGCGCCACCAACATGTGGATCGCGTGCAGCCCCGTGAGCAGGAAATACAACGTGAAGAACAGGCTCCCCCCTCGCTCCGGCACTTCCGCCAGCCGGTAGTACTCCCCTGGCAGCGCCCCCTCCTTCCAGTGCTCCCAGTACTCCCACCCCTTGATCCCCAGGAACCCCAGCCCCATCCCGATCGCCAATACCAACACCAGCACCGTCTGTAATTGTCTCCCCTGCCGGATGGCGTGCACCGCCAACACCACGAACAGGCTGCTCGTCACCAACAACAGCGTCTGCACCATCGCCCAGTCCGCCTTCAGGTGCTTGCTCGCCTCGACGAACACCTCCGGGTAGTAGTACCGGTACACCGCGTACCCAACGAACAGGTTCGTGAACAGCAACACCTCCGAACCCAGGAAGATCCACATCCCCAGCTGCGCCGCCTGGCTCTGGTTCTCCCTGCTCCCGAAATGCTCCTCCCACGGTGAGCTCTCAGTAGACACGCGGCACCTCCGCTACCGTGTAGTCGTGCACCTCCCGCTCGAACCTCGGCGCCTCCGTGAAGTTGTGCGGCACCGGGGGAGACCCGCTGTACCACTCGTACCCCCTCGAACCCCATGCGTTCACCGGCGCCTCCGCCCCGTACCTCAGCGACCACAGCAGGTAGATGGCGATCAGCCCGAACCCGAACGCCAACAACGACGCCCCCGCAGTGCTCAGCACGTGCAGCCACTGCATCTCCCTCGGGTACTCGTAGTACCTCCGCGGCATCCCCATGTTCCCCAACAGGAACTGCGGCAGGAACGTCACGATGAACCCGAAGATGATCGTCATCGCCGCCAGGAACGACCAACGCTCCGGATACAGCCTCCCGAACATCTTCGGCCACCAGTAGTGCAGCGCCGCAAGGAACGCCATCAGCACCGCCCCCACCATGATGTAGTGGAAGTGCGCCACCACGAAGTACGTGTCGTGCCAGTGCACGTCCAACGACGTCGTCGCCACCGCTACCCCCGTCATCCCTCCAAACATCAAAAGGAAGATGAACCCCAACACGTACAGCAATGGCACCTTCAGATCGATCGACCCCCCATACAGCGTCGCCACCCAGTTGAAGATCTTGATCGCCGTGAAGATCGCCACCAGCATGCTCAGCACCCCGAACACCCCGGACCCGAACGTCGACTGGCCCGACACGAACATGTGGTGCCCCCACGTGAAGAACCCCACGAACGCAATCCCAAACGTGCTCGCCGCCACCATCTTGTAGCCAAAGATGTTCTTCCGGCTGTACGCACACACCACCTCGGTGATCACCCCCATCGCCGGCAACACCATGATGTAGACCGCCGGGTGTGAGTAGAACCAGAACATGTGCTGGAACAGCACCGGATCTCCCCCTCGCGACGGGTCGAAGATCCCCATCCCCAGCACCCGCTCCGCCGCCACCAGCAGCAACACCATCCCCAACACCGGCGTCGCCACCACCTGGATCACCGACGTGCCGTAGATCGTCCACACGAACAGCGGTATCCGCGTCCAGTGCATCCCCGGCGCCCTCAGCGTGTGCACCGTCGTGATGAAGTTCAGCCCCGTGATGATCGTCGAGAACCCGATGATGAACACCCCCATCAAGATGGGTGTCACCGTCGTCGGTGAGACCGTGCTGTACGGCGTGTAGAACGTCCACCCCGTGTCCGCTCCGCTCCACAGCATCCCGAACACCGTCAGCAGAGATCCCGCCAGGTAGATGTAGAACGACGCCAGGTTCAGCCTCGGGAATGCCACGTCCTTCGCCCCCAGCATGATCGGCAATACGAAGTTGCCGAACGCCGAGGGAATCGCCGGAATCATGAACAGCCACACCATCGTCACCCCGTGCAGGGTGAACATCCGGTTGTACGTCATCGGGGCCATCACCGTCGGCCCCGGGGTCAGCAACTCAATCCGCAGCGCCATCGCGAAGATGCCGCCCAGCAGCAACGCGAAGATCACCCCCACCAGGAACATCACCCCGATGCGCTTGTGGTCGCGCGTCAGCAGCCACGACCTCACCGTCGTCTCATGGTTGAGATAGGTGATCGCCGGTTGATTACTTCCCGCCGCCAGGTTCATACACGGGCCCCTCCGAACGGGTGTTCTCCAGCCGCGCGCTTCTCAACGTCTTGATGTACTCGAGCAGCGCCGCCACCTCCGCCGCCCCCAGCTGCCCCTGATACGACGGCATCACCGGCTCGAACCCCTCCACCAGCCGGTCCTGCGGCTTCATCATCGACTCGGTCAGGTACGCCTCGTCCGCCACCACCGTCTCCCCCGTCGTCAGCCGCTCCCGCCTCCCGTACAGGTCCAGCCACGTGGGCCCGATGTGCGCCGTCCCATCCACTGAGTGGCACTTCAGGCACCCCCGCTCCGCCGCCAATCGCTCACCCCTCTCCGGCAGCGTCCCCCTCTCCGCGTACATCAGCTCCCCGTGCGGCTCCTGTGCGTCGTACCTCGCCGCCCGCCGCGCCGGGATTCCCGACTCCTCACGCTCCGGTCCGCTCGGGCTCGCGTCCTTCAGCGCCACCAGGCCCTTCCTCTGCTCCTTCATCCACGCGTCCCAGTCCGCCTCCGAGAGCGCCACGACCTCCGCCCACATCTCCGAGTGCTTCAGCCCGCAGTACTCCGCGCACATCACCCGGTAGCTCCCTGGCTTCGTCACCTCGAACCAGGTCTGCGTATACGCCCCAGGTATCGCGTCCTGTTTGATGCGAAATGCCGGCACGTAGAACGAGTGGATGACGTCCCTGCTCGTCAGCAGCAGCCTCACCGGCTTCCCCACCGGCACCCTCAACACCCCGATGGCGTTGGGCCCCTCCGGATACGTGAACTTCCACATCCACTGCTTCGCCACCACGTACACGTCCATCGCCTCCGGCGGCGGCGTCTGCATCCGGATGAAGTCGTGGTACCCGATGTAGAACCACACCAGGAACGTCGTCAGCGGTACCCCCACGAACAGCAACTCCCACCCCAGCGTCCCCTGCACCCTCGGCGTCACGTCCGTCTCCGAACGTCTCCGGAACCGGATGAGGCAGTACGCCGCGAACCCGAAGATCAGCGCCGCCATCACCAGCGCCGCCGTGATGATCGCGTAGTGCAGGTGGTCCACGTCCTTCGCGATGCTCGACGCCTGCTCCGGCAGGAACAGGCTCTTGCGGAAGAGTTCCTCCAGCACCCCGCTGTCCGTGCTCTCCGTGCCCGCGTGGGCGGTGTCTCCCCCGTTCATCTCCCGCCTCCGTCCCGCCGCTGCTGCTCGCCCACCACTCGCTCGATCGCCCGATCGATCGGGATGTGCACCACCCCCCCGTCACGATCCACCCACCCGTATTCGTGCAGCTTCCGCCGCTGCTCGTTCGTCTCCTCGTAGGCCCGCGTGTCCAGCTGGAACAGCCCCGTGTTGACGATGTTGATCTCCGCCCTGCCCAGCTCCGGGGGCTCCGATGGGCCCGCCGGGTTCAGGTTCTTCCCGCGCTCCTGCAACTGCGCCCACGCGCTCACCACGAAGAACGTGAAGAGGATGAACGCTCCCGCGATCACCCCGCTGATGAGCCTCCCGCTCACCGCGTCCCTCGCTCGCGGCGGCGTCTCCCACTCCACCTTGGACTCGTCCCCGGTGCTCATTCGTCGTACCCCAGGGATTCGTGCAGGTAGGGGTCCCCCACCGGCACCGTCGCGTACCCTCGCAGCCTCCACAGCGTGAAGGCCACCGCCGCTCCTCCCACTCCCAGCCACGCCGATACGTCCGCCCAGTGCACCCGCACCTCCCCCGGGCTCACCACCGGAATCACCAGCCACCACGTGTCCACCACGTGCCCCAACAACAGCCACCCCGCCATCACCCCCAGCGTCCGCCGGTGTCTCTTGAAGGGCCTCGACAGCAACACCAGGAACGGCACCGTGAAGCGCGCGTTCACGATGAACAGCGCCACCGGCTCCCACGCCCCCCTCGCTCGCAGGATGTACCAGGGCACCTCGTGCGGCAGATCCGCGATCCAGATCAGGAAGAACTGGCTGTACGCCATGTAGGCCCAGAACACGCTGAACGCGAGCAGGAACTTCCCCAGGCTCGCACGGTGCGAGTCATTGACCAGCTCCCCATACAGGTTCGGCCCCCGCGCCAGCGTCGTCGCCAGCGTCAGCATCGCCACCACCCCCACGAACGCCCCCGCGAACCAATACAACCCATACACCGTCGAGACGAACAGCGGCTCCAGCGACATCAGCCAGTCCAACGACGCGAACGACATCGCCAGCCCCACCACCGGCAGCGCCCCCGCCCCCAGCCACCTCTGCCACTTCGTCAGCCGCAACTCCCCCGTCTCGTCCTGCTTCCGCGACCAGCGCAGCAACAGCTCGCTCGCGGCGATCCACACCCCGAAGTACACCGCCGAGCGCACCGCCCAGAACGGCAGGTTCAGGAACGCCCGCTTGTGCTCCAGCTTCTTCAGCTCCCTCTCCGGCAGCGCCAGGTGCGGATCCATCCACGGGTACAGGTGGCTGGCCCCCGCCAGCAGGGGAACGAAGAGCACCGCGAACAGCGGCAGCGTCCCCGCCATCGTCTCCAGCATGCGCCGCAGCACCACCGGCCACCGCGCCTTCGACGCCTGCCACGTCCCCAGCAACACCAGCGACGCCACCCCCAGCCCCGCCCAGTACGCGAAGGCGAACAGGTACCCGAAGAACGCCCTCCTCGTGTCCACCGCGAAGCCCCACCCCGTCACCGCCAGCCCCACGGCGCCCACCGCCGCCGCGGCCAGCATCGGCACCCTCCCTCCCGTGAAGCGCTCCATCACCTTCACGGCGTCCCCTCCTTCAACAGCAAGGGTCTCGCCTCGGGCGGCACGTCCTCCAGCCTCGCCCTCTGGCTCCCCTGCAGCGCCCTCACGTACGCCACCACCGCCCAGCGCTGCTCCGGCGTCAGCTTGTCCTCGTACCCCGGCATCAGCCCGAACCCCCGGCTGATCACCTCGTAGTAGTAGCCGTCCGGATGTGGCGGCAGGTCCAGCAGCGACGGCGGCTGTCTCAGCCCCATGTTCCGCGCTACCTGCGCCCTCCCGTCCCCCAGGATGCCGTGGCACACCGCGCAGTAGACCTCGAACGACTCCCCTCCGCTCTCCACCACCTCCCGCGTCAGCGTCAGCGGATTGCCCTCCACGAAGCCGCCATCCGGCCCGTCCTTCCCCAGCAGGAAGAACCGGTCCTTCCCCCTCCTGTCCCTCGGCACCGTCCCCGCCGGCGGCTGGCGCATCGCACGGTCGTCCGCGAAGAACTCGCTCTCCCGGTACGGCAGCGCCTTGGGTTGATCCTTCATCCCCGCCCAGCCCTGCCAGTCCACCGAGCAGCCGGACAGCAGCTGCGTCACCGTCACCGTCACCGTCACCGTCACCGTCACCGTCAGGAGGAGTCGCTTCATTGCGCCTCCTCCACCACCGAGGTGTTTCGCGCCTTCAGCTCACGCAGGGCGCTCAGCAGCGCCTCCGTCTCCTCCCGCCGCTCCGTCGTCACGCTCACCCAGAAGCCTCCCGTGGACGCCGTCCGGAAGGTCTCCAGCTCGAAGAGCGGATGGTGCGGCCTCGGGAAGCGGAACAGCCACATCAGCCCGAAGAAGATGGTCAGCGCCGCGAACAGCACCATCGTCTCGAACGTGATGGGAATGAACGCCGGCCCCGCGTTCAACGGGCGGTTTCCCACGTTGAGCGGCCAGTCCACCGCGTTCGTCCACCACTGCACCGCGTACCCCAGCGCCGCCCCGCTCAGCCCCGCCACGAACGCGAAGCCCCGGATGGGCGAGGGCTTCAGCCCCAACACCTCGTCCATTCCCTCCACCGGGTAGGGCGTGAAGGCATCCAGCTTCTCCCGCGCGTGCCCCAGCTCGCGCAGCCTCCCGAGCGCCTTCTTCGCCTCGGCCCCCGAGCCGAACTCTCCCACCACCCAGTAGCGCATCTCTCAGGCCTCCTTCTCCCTCAGGGGGCTCTCCGTGCGCTCCCGCTCCTCCTTCGCCGCCAGCTCCTCCTTCAGCTCGTGGTGCAGCTCCTTCACCTCCGTGATGGACACCGAGGGGATGAATTTCAGGAACAGCAGGAACAACAGCCCGAAGAAGCACATGGAACCGCCCAGCAGGCTCAGGTCCACCCACGTGGGCGAGTACCCCTCCCAGCTCCTCGGCAGGAAGTCGTGCGCCAGCGACGGCACGATGATCGTGAAGCGCTCCACCCACATGCCCACGTCCACCGCCAGCGCCGCGAACCACACCACCACCAGGTTCTTCCGTGCCTTCTCGAACCAGAACACGTGCGGCAACAGCACGTTCGAGAACATCTGGAACCAGAACAGCCACGCCCATGTGCCCGTGCGTTTGTCCGCGTACGACGCCATCTCGTACTCGTCCCCGCTGTACCAGGCGAAGAAGTGCTCCTGCAGGTAGCCGTAGGACACCATCATCCCCGTCACCAGCAGCAGCTTGCACAGGATGTCCACGTGCCTGTCCGTAATCACGTGGTTCAGTCCCAGTGAGCCTCGCACCGGCAGCAGCAGCGTCAGCACCAGCGCCAGGCCCGAGAAGATGGCTCCCGCCACGAAGTACGGCGGGAAGATGGTCGAGTGCCACCCCGGCACCTGCGCAATGGCGAAGTCGAAGCTCACGATGGTGTGCACGCTGAGCACCAGCGGCGTCGCCAGCCCCGCCAGCAGCAGGTACCCCGCCCGCCAGTGGTGCCAGTGTCTCGCCGAGCCCGTCCACCCCAGCGAGAACACCCCGTACCAGAACTGTCTCCTCGGCGTGGTGGCACGGTCGCGCGCCGCCGCCAGGTCCGGCAGCAGCCCCAGGTACCAGAACAGCAGCGACACCGTGAAGTACGTGGTGATGGCCACCATGTCCCACGGCAGCGAGCTGCGGAAGTTCGGCCAGATGCGCATCGTGTTCGGGTACGGCACCAGCCAGTACGCCACCCACGGTCTCCCCATGTGCAGCGCCGGGAACAGCGCCGCCTGTATCACCGCGAAGAGCGTCATCGCCTCGGCGAACCGGTTCACCGACGCCCGCCACTTCTGCTGGAACAACACCAGGATCGCCGAGATGAGTGTTCCCGCGTGGCCAAAGCCAATCCACCACACGAAGTCGATGATCCCGAACGCCCACGCCACCGGGATGTTGTTGCCCCATGCCCCGATCCCCCTCACCAGCGTCACCGTGACGGCCAGCAGGAAGAGTCCCGTTCCTCCCAGAGTGAGGAGCAGCAGCGCCCAGAAGATGAGTCCCGGCTTGCGCTCGATGGGCCTCAGCAGTGAGGCCGTGAGGCTCTCCGCGCTCTGCGCCCCCTCGATGAGCGGCACGGGCTCCAGTGGGTCCTTCGTCGGCGTCTCCGAAGCCTGCTCAGCCATGCTCGAGCTCCGGGTTCGGGTTCTTGATGCGCGCCAGGTACGCCGTGCGCGGCCTCGTCCCCAGCTCGTGCAGCACCGCGTAGTGCCTCACGTCCCGGTGCCGTCTCGAGACCTCCGCGTCCTCCTCGTGCAGCGAGCCGAAGACAATCGCCTCCGTCGGGCACGCCTGCGCGCACGCGGATTCGAGTGACTTCGTGTCGATGGGCTTGCGCGCCTTGCGCGCATCGATCCGGGCCCGTTCAATCCGTTGCACGCAGTACGTGCACTTCTCCATCACCCCGCGCATCCTCACCGTGACGTCCGGGTTCATGCGCAGCTTCTCCAGCTCGTCCACCCTCGGGTTGTAGTCGAGGTAGTTGAACCGCCGGACCTTGTACGGGCAGTTGTTGCTGCAGTACCGCGTGCCCACGCAGCGGTTGTAGATCATCTCGTTCAGGCCCTCGTCCGAGTGGACCGTCGCGTTCACCGGGCACACGTACTCGCACGGCGCCGCCTCGCAGTGCTGGCACATCATCGGCTGCGGAATCGCCTGGGGCTGCTCCGGCGGGCCCTCGAAGTACCGGTCCACCCTCAGCCAGTGCATCTCCCTCCCGCGCTCCACCTGCTCGCGCCCCACCACCGGGATGTTGTTCTCCGCCTGGCACGCCACCACGCACGCCCCACACCCGATGCAACGGTTCAGGTCCACCGCCATCGCCCACTGGTAGGGCTCCCCGTACTTGAACGGGTCGTACAGCTTCTCCACGTCCCCCTTCAGGTGCCCGAGGTAGTGCGCCTTCTTCTTCTCGAAGTCCTCCAGCCTGTCCTGGATGGCGATCTCCCGCCCGTGCATCGACCAGTGGTCCTGTGACGTCGCGTAGCGCCCCTTGCCCTCCACCTTCTCCACCTGGAGCCCGTCCGCGAACCACGGTGCGTCCGCGTGTCTCAGCAGGTACGCGTTCACCCCCAGCGTCCCCGGCTTCTCGATGCTGTCATCGAGCCACTCCCGCCCCCAGCCAAGCTCCAGCGACACCGTGTCGTCCGCGTGCCCAGGCAGCACGTACACCGGTGCCTCCACCCAGCGGCCTCGCAACGTCAGTCTGGCTTTGTCTCCTGGCTCCAGCCCCAGGCGCTCGGCCGTTCGCGGGCTCATGAGCGCCGCGTTCCCCCACGCCAACATCGTCAGCGGGTCCGGCATCTCCTGCAGCCATGCGTTGTGGAAGTAGCGTCCGTCCCGCACCTTGTAGCCGGGCAGCAGGTTGAGCTCGAGCCCCTGTGAAGGTCTGCTCGTGAAGGCCCGGACGCTCGCCTCCACCGCTCCCGCGTCCACCGTGGCCGTCACTCCAGGCCGCGCCGTGTCTGGAATCGTTCCCACCGCCAGCCACTGGTCCCAGGTGTCGTCGAACACCGGGCCCGCTCCGCCCCGCTGTCTCGCGTGGTGGGCCTTCACCCACTGGTATGCCGTTTGATCCGCCACTCCCGCGAATGGCGAGAGCACGTCCAGCTCCGTCAGCCCTCCGTAGAGCGGTTGGATGAGCGGCTGGATGATGCTCGTCGTTCCATCGAGTGACCTCGCGTCACCCCAGCTCTCCATCACGTGCGCCGCCGGGAGCACCCACGCGCACTTCCTCGCCGTCTCGTCCTCCCGGTACGCCAGGTACACCGCGTTCGGCACCGCGCTCAGCGCCGCCCCCAGTGTCACTCCCACCGGCGCCGTGTAGGCCGGGTCGAACGCCGTCACCACCACCGTGTCCACTCGCCCCGCGCTCGCCGCCTCCGCCAGCTCGCGCAGGACCTGGGGTCCGCTCCGCACCCCGTCCACCGCGGGTTCGTGCAGTGTGATGATGTGACCCTGGCTCCCCAGCGCCGCGTTGAGCAGGTGCGCCACCGCGTGCACCCTCGGCGGTTGTCTCTCTCCCGCCACCACCACCGCGCGCTCCCTGGTTCGCGCCAGGTCCGCCGCCACCGCTCGCACCTCTCGCGCCTTCTCCGGCCAGCCGGGCTCCAACTCCCCGAAGCGCTCCAGTGTGGGCAACTTGTGGGTCCGTGCCAGCTCGCCCAGCACCGCCAGCGCGAAGCGCTCCACCTCCGAGGGCTTCATCCTCACCCGGTGGTCCGCGTTCATCCCCGTCACGCTGTGCTGGGACTCCACCACGTACAGCCGGCTCATCCGCTCGCGCTCCGGCGCTCGCGACTCGGCCCACTCTCGTGCCTCTCGTACCGAGAACGGGCCCCGTGCCAGGAAGTCCGCGTCCAGCGACAGCACCACCCGCGCCTCGTCGTACCGCACCCGCGTCTCCAGCGGCCGGCCAAACGCGAGCCTCGCCCCCTCGTGCACGTTGTCCCGGGAGAGTGCGTCGTAGGTCTCCACCCTCGCCCTCGGGTAGCGCTGGCGGATCCGCTCGAGCAGCTCGCGCCTCGCCGGTGACGTGGAGGGTTCCAACAGCAGCCACAGCCCCTCGCCTCCGTTCGTCTCCAGCCCTCGGGCCCGCTCCACCTGCGCCTCGAGGTAGTCCTTGAAGGACCGCGAGCCGCCCCCGTGCTTCACCCCCTTCACCCTCGTCGTGTCGTAGAGGTCCACCAGCAGCGCCTGCGCCACGTGGTTCGTCGCCCCCAGGCTCGCCGCATGGTCCGGGTTCCCCTCCACCTTCGTCGGCCTCCCCTCCCAGCTCGTCACCACCAGCCCCACCCCGTAGCCGTCCACCGTCCACGCCGTCGCGTATGCGTTCGGTATCCCCGGCTTCACGTCCGGCGGCTGGTGCGTGTACGGCATCACCTTCTCCGCCGGCTTCTTGCACGCCGCCAGCCCCGCCAACGCCAACGTCGTCCCCGCCAGCCGCAGGAAGCTCCTCCTCGCCAGGCCTCTCGGGGGCTCGGCCGCTCCCGGTGGGAATTCTCGCGCCGCCGCCTGCTCCAGCTCCGGTGCGTTCCTCCACTCCTCCAGGCTGCGCCACGCTCGCGGGCGCTCGTCTCCCCCCGCCTGCGGCGGCTCCTGAAGCACCGGCAGTGGGTAGCGGTCGGTCAGCGGTGGCATGTCGTGCAGTTCGTTCTCGGGTTCACGTCGTAGCGGCGCGCCAGCTCCTCCGCCGATGGGTCTCCCTCTCCGCGCTCCCAGCGCATCGAGGTGATGGTCTCCAGTGGCCGCAAGTGCGGCCCCGGGTTCCGGTGGCACTCCAGGCACCACCCCATCGACAACGGCTGCACCTGCTCGATCGATGGCATCAGGTCCACACGCCCATGGCAGGTCACGCACCCGATCCCCTTGTTCACGTGGATCGCGTGGTTGAAGTACGTGAAGTCCGGCAGGTCGTGCACTCGACGCCACGGAATCGGCTGGTCCGCGAAGTAGGCCTGACGCACGGGCTCCAGCAGCGGACTCTGGTTCCAGATCTGCGCGTGGCAGTTGAGGCACGTCGACACCGACGGGTACCCCGCACTCGACGAGACCTCCACCGTCCCGTGGCAGTAGCGGCAGTCGATCGCCTCGTCCCCCGCATGGTGCCGGTGATCGAACTGCACCGGCTGCCCCACCGGCTGCCTCATGTTCTGCGCCAGCGGGCTCCTCGCGTACAGCCACACCCCGAACACCCCAAGCACCGGGGTGCTCAGCAGCCCCGCCGCGACCACCCGGGCCACCGTGTTCGCGCGAGGTGTGAAGATCCACGCCATAGAGCCCTCGCGCTCCGCGCTCTCTCGCGGCTCCGAGGACTCTCGACCCTAGAGAGCACTTGGGGGGGCCACAATTACCGCGTTTCGTGGGCTTTCAGTTGTGAACCTGATTCCTCTCGAACTGTCTGGAATCGCTCTCCGTCCACGGCAACGGTCTCGCGGATCCAACTCGGGTCTCCCCTATACCCTCACCCCGTCCCTCTCCCAGAGGGAGAGGGGTTGATGCTCAGGTGAGGTTCTCCTTCAGCACCCCAGCTCCCTCCTTCAACGCCTGCTTCGTCTGGGTCAGCGGTTGCTCTGGAAGTGTTCTGAGTCCCAGCAGGCCCAATGCCACCGAACCCCCCAACAGCCCCAACCCCGCACACACCACCCCCTTCACTGGATTCCTCGGCATCGCCATCGCCACCGCGATTACCAGCGCGCTCAATCCCGTCATCCCCATCCACGCACTCGCCCCCAAGAGCGCGCTCCCCTTCGCCGCATCCCTCGCGTTCTCCCTCAGCTCCTCCTCCGCCCTCCTCGCCCCTGCTCTCGCCACCCTCCTCCCCTGCGTCAGCAGCTCCGCCAGGATCGACCCGCTCGCCTGCTGCTCCTTCCTCTCTTCCATGCTCGTCTCCAGCCCCCTCCCCCACCTCACACCCTAGGGTCGTCCTCCCCCTCCCCGCAGTGTGCGCTACTCGCCCGTTCCTCCCCCCAGCTCTCGACTCGGGCCATGTCCGCCCCCTCTCCTCCGCTACTCTCTTCCTCCCCGCGCCACACCGCGTCCGACCTTCTCCTCGTGTGGCCTCCGGGCCCAGGAGATGTTCATGCGCACCCCTCTCCCTTCCTCGTGGTGGCTCCTCCCCCTCGCCGCCCTCTCCCTCTCCGCATGCTCCCGCTCCAGTCTCGCCCCTGGCTCCCGCTTCGTCCGCTGTGACAACCCCACCAGCGATTACTCCATCGCCTACCCCAGTGGGTGGATCGCCAACTCCCCCGGGCAGATCGAGCCCTGCCGCTTCTTCCACCCCTCCCCCTTCACCGTTCAGCCCGGCACCGAGGAGCCTCCCCTCGCCGTCTCCGTCAAGCGCGAGCCCCTCTCCCTCCAGGAATTCATCCAGGGCAACACCGGCCCCGGCTACGACGTCCTCCAGCAGGAGCGTGTCACCCTCGCCGGTCAGCCCGCCGTCCTCCTCGAGCTGCGCACCACCGACGAGTCCACCTTCCTCCCCCCTGGCACCCGCGAGTACGTCTACGCCGTCTCCGCCGGCCCCAATGCCCTCGTCCGCGTCGGCACCCTCGACGTCCCTGGTCTCGACTACTCCCTCCACAAGGACGTCGTCGACCAGATGGTCCGCACCCTCCAGCTTCACTGACGCTCCCCTCCCGCCGCCACCCGGTTGCAGCTACAACCCGACAAAAGCTATTCTCTCGGTTCTCTCCTGATTCGCGAGGAAGACCGCGATGACGCTTCCCCTCAGTCTGGCGGTGTGGGTGCTGGCTCCCCTGGTGGAGGCGATGGTGAAGGGCCGGAGGGTGGCCAGCGCGGCCCTGGAGGGACTCGTCTTCGTCGCCCTCGGCGGCATGGTGCTGGTCCACATCCTCCCCCACAGTCTCTCCCTCGCCGGACCGGGCGCCCTCGCCGTCGCCACCCTCGGGCTGGGCCTGGCCCTGGGGCTCGCACGGCGCCTGCCCTCCATCGCCGGGCTGGTGCTCGCCGTCGCCGGGCTCGCGGTCCATGCCACCCTCGAGGGTCGCGCCCTCTCCCTCCACGGCACCGGCGGTGAGCCGCTCGCCCTGCTCGCCGTGGTCCTCCACCGGCTTCCCCTCGGCATGGGACTGTGGTGGCTCGTCCGCCCCGTCGCCGGCCCCCTCGGCGCCACCGCCGTGCTGGGCTCCGTCGCCCTCCTCGGCGCCGCCGGCCTCGGCTGGGGGGACTCGGTGCTCGGTCCCGACTCCCTCCGCGCCGCCGCCCTCTTCCAGGCCTTCTCCGCCGGCGCCTTCCTCCCCGCCCTCTTCCGCGGCGGCCGCCCCGGCCCCCCCCTCGAGGCCCCCTCCCAGCGGCTCGCCAGCGGCCTCGGCGCCCTCGCCGCCGTGGCGATGCTCCTCCTCATCTCCCGCGCCCACCCCATGCTCGGCACCCAGCCCGGGGAGCTCGGGGCGGGCACCACCTTCCTCCACCTCTCCCTCGAAACCGCCCCCGCCCTGCTCGCCGCCTACGTCCTCACCGGCCTCTTCCAGGCCTTCCTCGGCGAGGCCTCCCTCGGCTGGCTCAAGCGCGGCTCCTCCCTCTCCCAGGCCCTGCGCGGCACCATCGTCGGCCTGCCCCTCGCCCTCTGCTCCTGTGGCGTCCTGCCCGTCTACCGCGGCCTCATCCGCAAGGGCGTCCCCGTCGCCGCCGCCCTCTCCTTCCTCGTCGCCGCGCCCGAAATCGGCGTGAGCGCCTTCCTCGTCTCCGTCCCCCTCATCGGCTGGCCCCTCACCCTCGCCCGCCTCGGCGGCGCCTTCGTCGTCGCCCTGCTCTCCGGCGTCCTCGTCAGCCGCCTCCTTCCCGCCCCCATCGACTCCTCCTCCCCGGCCTCCTCCACCCCGGCCCCCTCCCTCCCCCTGCGCCAGCGGCTCGCCCTGGGGTTGCGCGAGGGGCTCGTCGAGTCGGTGGACCACACCGCCCCGTGGATCCTCGTCGGCCTGGGCATGGCCGCCCTCGTGGAGCCGCTGCTCTCCGCCGAGTGGCTCTCGCGCCTGCCTCCCGGCGTGGACGTGCCCCTCTTCGCCCTGCTCGGCGTGCCCAGCTTCGTGTGCGCCTCGGGGGCCACGCCCCTCGTGGCCGTCCTGCTTCACAAGGGCCTGTCCTCCGGCGCCGCCCTCGCCTTCCTCATCACCGGCCCCGCCACCAACGTCACCACCTTCGCCGTCATGGCCCGGCTCCATGGCCGCAAGGTGACCCTCGCCTTCGGCGCCGTGGTGGCCCTCACCTCCATCTTCCTGGGCTTCGCGCTCAACGCGCTGCTCCCCCCGCAGGCGGGGCTCGCCCACGAGCCGCACGCGGACCATGAGGGCCTCCTGGAGTGGGTGGGGCTGGTGCTGCTCGGCGCGCTCTTCCTCGCCTCGCTGCTGCGGCAGGGCGCGCGCGGCTTCCTCATCCAGCTGCTGCCCGGCACGGACTCAGGCGAGGGCGCCGCGCCCACCGGCGACAAGCTCTCGGAGCTGCACGTCCACGGGCCCTCGTGCGGGCACGACCACGGCCATGCACCCCCCGCCCCTGGGGCCCGCGGCTCCTTCATCCGGCTCCCCCAGGCCCACGTCCATGGCCCGGGTTGCTCCCACGAGCACGAGGCGCGCGCTCCCCTCCTCGTGCTCCCCTCGCCGCACGTCCACGGCCCCGAGTGCCGCGACGGCGCGAGCTGCTCCCACCGCGCCCCGCTCGAGTAGGCGCGCCCGGGAGCGGGCTCAGCTCACCACGCGCAGCGCGCCGTGGTCATCGCAGTGCCCACCGTGCGGGTGGTGCAGGTGGCCCCCCACCAGGTAGTCCACGTGGTCACCGTGCGGCACCGCCTCGTGGCCGCACTTCGGGCCGTGCTGGTGGTCCTTCGCGTGGTCCGCGCAGGCGTGCTGCGGCGTGCACTTCGCGGGATTCACCGCGTTCGCCTCGATGCTGCACTCCTGGCCATTCTTCCCGTGCAGGTGCCCCTCGTGCAGGTAGTCCACGTGGTCCCCGTGCTGCACCGCGGTGTGGCCGCAGCCGCTGGTGTGCTGGTGATCGTGCGAGGCGTGAGAATGGGTGTGGCTCATGACGCTCCGTCCTTTCAGGTTGCGTGGCGTTCCAGGTCCCCCCCTCCGGGCCGGACCCTCGGCGAAGGTACTGACGGGCTCCCCGAATGAAAACCTCTCAACACTCAGGGCCCGTGATTTTCCGCTCGGAATTGCCGCTCTGGCCTCGATTTCCAGGAAGAGGAAACGGGTTTTCTCCTGCAACCTGGATACACCAGCCACCAGGCTGGAAGTGGACTCTCGCGGGCCTCCGGCTCGCACCAGGATTGCTCCTGCCATCGAATCTCAGCTAAGAGGCGGGCCGATGAGGCACGAGCTCCCGGCGCGCGGGCAGGACAAGACATTCCCCGGAGTCGGGCGCTGGGATGCGTGGGGCCAGGGGCTGTCGCTGCTGTGCATGGCCCACTGTCTGCTCCTGCCCCTGGTGCTGGGTCTGCTGCCGTCGATGATGGGCCAGTCCCTGGAAGAGACACCCATCCACCTCGGCGTGGTGCTGCTGGCCGTCATCGTCGGCGGGGTCAGCTTCGTGACCGGCTTCCGCCAGCACCGCGACTGGTACATCCCCACGCTCGGAGCCACGGGCCTGGCCCTGCTGGTGCTCGCCCAGTCCGTCCTCCACGAGGGCCTGGCCGAGACGGGCGTCACCCTCGCTGGCGGCACCGTGCTCGTGGTCGCCCATGGGCTCAACCGCCGCCGCTGCCAGCACTGCTGCTCCGCCGCGGCCGAACAGGGCCGCTGAGCCCCGCGCGAGTCCCTCAACGCGGGTGGACCCTCACCACGCGCCCGACGACCGCCTCCCGTTTCACCCAGCCATTCACCCGGCCCAGGTTGTTGCCGATCAGCAGCCGCTCCCGCGTGGCCTCCTTGACCAGGTGGAGCAGCACTCCCCCCTTCCACCGGACCAGCACCACTTCTCCGGCCTCGACCTCCCCGGGGTCCACCGGGCCCAGCGTCACCGGCTGCCCGTCCTCGATCCGCCCCCTCATCGAGCCCCCTCGTGGCCGGATCGTCACCTGCTCCCCCCTCGCCAGCGCGCGCATGGCCTCGGTCGCCCATCCCATCGTGTGTCTCCTCGTCGGGTATCCGCGTCCGGGGACGGCCTCACCCGCCCGGAGCTGACGGCCCACCCCGCACGGCTCCACCCGACAGGCCGGGGTCCGGGCGCGAATCCGCTCAACTGGTCCGATGGTCGGACCAGTTGGCGCAACTCGCGACCGGAGGGTCCCCAGTGCGCGCTCCTGGTTCGAGCAAGGGACTTCCGGTGCCCTGTCCGACTTCTGTTAGGGTGAACTCCGGAGGTGCTCCCCCCTGGCACGACTTTTCCCGTGGTTACCGCTCGTCTTCCTCCTGATGGGAGCACGGGCGGCGGCACAGCCCCAGCTCCCCCTCCGCGAGGAACAACGGCGGCAGGTCGTCCTCCCCAGCGCTCCGGGCGAGCCCGTGCCCGAGGTCCGGGTCGCTCTCAACGTCACCTCCTATCTGCGCTTCGATGCGTCGCTGGAACGCGGTTCCCTGGAGGTGGAGGGGCGCGCCACGCGCTTCCGGTTCCTCGACGTGGGCGAGCGGCTCGTCGCCTTCGAGCCCCTGGTCGCGCCGGGCCCCGGTGAGCGGCTCGTCATGCGGGTGCGGTACAGGGACGGTGGGCAGGCCGTCCTCGCGCTCGTCTCCCATCCCTCGGTGGTGGACAAGGAGGTGGAGCTGGTGCGCCAGCCGCGTCCCCCCGAGGGGCTGGAGGTGAAGCTGGTCGAGAAGGAGGCGGAGCTCACGGTGATGAGGGCCCGATGCGCGGTGGCGGGCCCCGCCGGGCTCGTGGCGTCGGGGCTGTTGGACTCGCGGGGAATCCGCACCCAGGAGTTCGAGGGGAAAGTGCCGCCTGGCAACAGGAGTGGCCTCACCGCGGGGCGGGGGGCGGGTTACCGGGCTTTCCTCTGGGCCGTCGTGGCCGTCCGGATCACCAACACCGGGCAGAAGCCCTGGACCCCTGGCTCAGCGCGCCTCTTCAGCGCGGAGGGCACTCCGGTCAAGGTGCGGCTGGTACACCTGGACATGCTCCAACTTCAACCTGGAGAGTCCAGTCTCGTCGTCGTGGAGACGGACATTCCCGCCACCGGCACGCCCCCCTTTCTATTGGAGTTGCTGGACGCGGAAGGCGGGCGGCTGCTCCCCATCCATGGAGTGAGGCTCTAGGAGGATCGGTCCATGACGGAAGCGCTTCACCCCGAGCACCTCCAGGCTGGTGACACCGTGGGGCCCTGGCGCATCCTCTCGGTGCTGGGTCAGGGAGGCTCGGCCCGCGTCTTCAAGGTGGAACGGGACGGCCGTATCAAGTCCATGAAGATGATGCTGCGTCCCGTGTCAGACTCCGCGGAAGACATCTCGGAGGACGAACAGGCACAGGAAGCAAACACCTGGCGGCGGCTGGCACGCGAGGCAGCGGCCCTCTTCACGTACTCCTCACACCCCAACCTCCTGCGCGTGTACGCGGTGGACTTCTGGCCCAACCCCAGCAAGGGCTATCCCTTCCTCATCACCGACTTCGTGGATGGGGACACCTGGCACGAATGGCGCTGGCGGAAGCACCCTCATGCCGCCGAGCTCGTGGATACCTTCTCGCAGATCGTGAGCACGGTGGGAGATCTCCACCAGCGAGGCGTGTACCACCGGGATTTGAAGGCGGAGAACCTCCTCATCCGCCGCGAGGACGGCCGCCCCTTCCTCATCGACTTCGGCACCGTGCGTCTACCGGGAGCCCTCACGAAGACGCTGGGCGTGCCCGAGGGCGTGCTGCACCTGCTACCGCCCGAGCTCATCGCCTACACGCGCACCGAGGCGTGGAAGCGCAACGAGCCGTTTCAAGGAGGCACCGCTGCGGACCTCTACGCCCTGGGTGTGCTGCTCTACCAGGGGCTCACGGACAAGCACCCCTTCGACCCAGAGCTGCCAGACGAAGCGCTGGTGGCCGCCATCGCCACCGTCCCTCCGGACGCGCCCCACCGCATCAATCCCCGGGTACCACGCTCCCTCAGCGACATCACCCTGCGGCTGTTGGAGAAACGGCCCGAGGCGCGCTACCCCGACACCCCGGCGCTGCTGCAAGCCCTGTGGACCGCCGCCAAAGAGCGCAACTCCCCCGACTGGCGAGTGCCGCTCACGCCGCACGACGCGGCCCCAGCGGAGGCCACGCTGGAGGAGAAACAGGCGAGGATCGCACTGCACCAGGATGCAGTGCCCGAGGCCGTACAGGTGCAACATCCGGAGGACGCGAAGCATCCGGAGGAAGTTGGAACGACGGCTGCTCCCGCCAAGCGCCCAGGTTGGAGCGCGAAGCGGCTCCTCGCGCCGCTGGCGGGGCTGGGCGTTCTCTGTCTCATCGGCCTGCTCTGCGGACGGGCCGTGTTCGTTCCCTCAACCCCGAAAGGAAGCTCGCCCGTGTCTCCTTCCACCCCCGTCCAGGACTCCACCGCGTCCTCCCACGGCCCCCCACTCTGGGGGATCCTCGTCACCTGGCTGTGCGCCACCTCCGGGCTCGGATGCCCCGCCGCCCAGGTGAGGCCAGAGCCGGGAGAGTGTCCCGAAGAGGCCCGGCATGCCATGTACGAGGAACTGAAGATAAGCCCCCTGGGGCTCGGGACCGTCAACGTCATCATCGACATCCACCAACCCGGACCCATCGTGGGTTCTGGGCATGGCACCTATCGAGACGGCCCGCTCCTCGGACGGGTCATCCGGGACAGATACTCGGACCCGGAGATACCGGAGGGGACCCTGCTCTATGGGTACCTTTGGACGACGGGCTTCGTGGACGACTACGACGGGAGCACCGCGGTCTACGGCCGCTACACCCAGGCCCTGCTGCCGGACGGCCGCAAGTTCCCGGTGTGCTTCGTCCTCTCGCGCAAGGGGATATGGCCCTGGGGCGAGGGCTCCAAGCCCGGGGCCATCATCCTGCCGCGAGTGCTTGGGATCAACGCCGTCAAGCGCTGGCCGTGAACGCGCGCCCTCGCGTCCACGGTCTTCTCAACGGAGCCCCTCCGCGTTTCTTTCACAGGGAGGCGTGGATGTTAGAAGGGCTGGAGAACAGGTCGAGCGGAGCACCACGATGCGACTGAAGAGTCTCTCCTTCGAGGACAAGCGGACCGGCTGGAAGCTGGACGACCTGCACCTGGACCGCTTCAACCTCCTCGTGGGCGCGTCGGGGGTGGGCAAGACGCGAATCCTGATGGCGATCCGCACGATCTACATGCTTGGCCGGAATGGTGATACCACCGACGCGGATCAGGGCGTTCGCTTCGACCTTTGCTTCGAACACGAGGGCCAGCACTACAGGTGGCAGTTCGACAGTGCGGACCGCGACCTGCCGCCAGAGGAAGAAGGTGGAGCCCCGGCCAAGAACAGCAACGTGGTCGTTCTCTCGGAGCATCTCCACAGCAGTGGAGAAGGGCAGCTCGTCGAACGAGACCCGCACCGTTTCTTGTTCGGTAGCAGAGAACTACCGGCGCTCAACCGCACCGAGAGTGCCCTTCAACTCCTGGATGAGCCATCCATCGTACGGTTGCGCCAGGCATTCGCGACGTGCTTCCTGCGGGTCATGGACGCACAGAGCACTGCATCCATTGTCGTCAATGCACGTGGCATGCTCAGGAGATTCCCTACTCTCGAATCATTGCGTGGCCTTGTTGGCCTGCAGCCTGTCGTGAAGGCTTTCGTGCTGCAGAATGGCTTCGTCGAGCAATTCGAGCGGTTCAAACAGCTTTTCATCGACATCTTCCCCTCCGTCGAAGATGTCATCGTGAACCAACGAGAATCATACACACAGAGGGGGGGCCCCCGGGATCGCCTGTCCTTCAAACTCAAGGAGCGAGGTGTTCCCACCTGGATCGAATCCCAGGACATCTCCTCCGGAATGGCGCGCACGCTCAACCACCTCGTGGACCTGATGCTCGCCCCCGCCGGGACCGTGGTCCTCATCGACGAGTTCGAGAACAGCCTCGGCGTGAACTGCATGGGCCCGCTGACCGACTTCGTCCTGTCGCGCGCCAAAGACCTGCAATTCATCATCACCAGCCATCACCCCTACATCATCAACAACATCCCCAAGACCCATTGGAAGCTCGTGCGGCGCAAGGGAAGCACCGTGCGCGTCACGCCCGCCTCGGAGATCGCCGCGTTGCAGGGCACTTCCGCCCAGGACGACTTCATCCGGCTCATCAACTCGCCCGAGTTCGAGGAGGGCATGGAGTGAAGCTCTACTTCCTCGTCGAGGGCCGGCGCACCGAGAAGAAGCTCTACAAGGCCTGGCTAGGCCACTGCTTCCCCCTGTTCCGCGCAGTGGACAACCCCGCGGACCTCACGACGGGCTCCTTCTTCATCCTCGCCGGCATGGGCTACCCGTCCTATCTCCAGCGCATCCCCAAAGCGCTCGAGGACTCCGCCCAGCATGGGGCCGACCACCTCTTCATCTGCATCGATGCCGAGCAGCTCTCCTCCGCCGAACGGCGGCAGGAGGTGCTGTCCATCCTGGCGAACGCGACGCGGGAGTTGCGCGGCAGGGGCATCCACTACCAGGGGCAGGTCCACGTCATCGTCGCGGACTGCTGCGTCGAGAGCTGGTTGCTCGGACACCGCAGGCTCGTCCCCCGGAATCCCGAAGCGGCGCTCGCCGAGCTCAAGCGTTTCTACGATGTCTCGAACGATGACCCGGAGCGGATGGGCTGCCCCCAGGGCAATCCGCTCGAACGGGCGGGGTTCCACCTCGAGTACCTCCGCCACGTCTTCCGGCATCACGGCCACTCGTACACGAAGGAGCGGCCGGGCATCGCCACCGAGGCCAACTACCTCGCGGCCCTCCGCGACAGGTGTCTCGACCCCTCCGCGCACCTCACGAGCTTCCGCCACCTCTGGGACACGTGGGCCTCTCTCGGTGGCCGCTCCGATGTCGAGACCGCGCTCGTGACCGTGACGCCCTGAGCTTCACGGCACGGGGGCCCACCGGGGAGCCCCCGCGCCACGACAGCCGCCTACTGCTGGCCGAAGTCCTGCGTCCAATAGTGCTTATAGGTGCTCGACGGGGCGTAGTAGTAGCCCACTCCCAGCTGCTTGAAGTTCGAGCTCATGATGTTGTTGCAGTGGCCCGAGCTCTTCATCCAGCCGTCCACCACCGCGCTCGGGGTTCCGTAGCCCGCCGCGACGTTCTCCCCCGCCCACCTGTACGTGTAGCCCGCGTCCGTCATGCGCTGCCACGGCGACGAGCCATTCGAGCCCGTGTGGCTCATGAAGTTGTTGAGGCCCATGTCCTTCGAGTGCTTGCGCGCCGCACACCGCAGCCGCGTGTCCAGCGTCAGCGCCGGCACCGCCGGCTTGGCCACGCCACCACACGTCGCACCCGCCGCCCTCTTCTGGTTCACCAGCGTCAGCACCTGGCTCTCGAAGCTGTCCCACGCCGGATCCCAGGTGGTCACATCGTCACAGTAGCCAGCCACCGCCAGCGCCTGCGCCCCGCTCGGCTCCGTCGTCGACACCGGCTCGCCCAGCTGCCCCTCTCCCTCCTTCTCCACAGGCCCTTCCGCTCCACAACCCGCAAGCAGGGTGGCTCCCAACAGGACCGACAGCACGCCTCGGTTCGTCTTCATCGTTCGACCTCTCGTCGTCAGTGTGAATGGGTTCGGGAACCCGGAAACGCGCGTAACTAGACCAACCCGTATTCACCTGCAAACCAGGAAAGTCATCCACCTCGTTTCTCAACTTCCCAAATGCCCGTGGACGTGAACCATTCCGTCTCGAACCGTCTTCCGGCCCGCTCAGCCCTCGGTCAGCAGCTCGAGCAGCAACCTGGCGGTGCGCTCCGGCTCCGCCACCATCGCGTCGTGGCCCGCATCCAGCTCCCGGAAGCGCAGGCCCCACTCCCGCGCCTTCCGCGCGAAGGGCGCGAGCGGATCCGTCCCGAAGGCCCCAATGAGTCCCTCGCGCCGCGTGCAACGCACGTACGTGCACGGCACCGCGCTCCGGCCCCGCTCCAGGTGCAGCGGCTCGTCGAGCGTGCGCAGCGGATGCGGCACCCGGCGCGGTCCCGCCCACGCCACGTCCTCCTCCCGCGTCACCCCCATCGCCCCCAGCGGCAACGGCGGCAGCAGCCACGCCTCCCCCTCCGCCCTCGCCCGCGCGTTCAACACCTCGCTCGTCCCCTCCGCGAATGCCCCGCTCGCCGCCTGCCCGCTCTCCGGCAGGTGCGCGTCCAGGTACACCAGGTGCCGCAGTCTCTCCGGCATCAGGTCCGCCACCCCCGTGATGACCATTCCCCCGTAGCTCTGCCCCACCAACACCACCTCCCTCAGGTCCTCGTACTCCAGCACGTTCGCCACGTCCTGGATGTGCGTGGCCAGCCCCACCTCCCTCGTCAGCAGGTGGATGCGCTCCCCCGCCCCCGTCAGCGTCGGCGTGAACACCTCGTGGCCCGCCTCCCTCAGCAGGCCTCGCACGTGCCTCCAACACCAACCCCCGTAGAAGGCTCCATGCACCAGGACGTACGTCGCCATGCGCGCGCTCCTTCGCTGTACCGGCCGAGACGGGCTCCTCTCCACCACGCTACCGCCCGCCCCCCTCGCGCATTCACTCCGCCCCCGCGAAGTGTTCAGCTCGCGTCGTCAGCCACCCCGGCTCAGGGCCTCGCTCCCGAGAGCAGGTTCTGGATGCGCACCCCATGCGTGGACGTCGGGTAGCGCTTCCGGAAGGCCTCCGCGCGCGTCCCCGCCTCCGCTCGCCGGCCCATCCTCACCAGCGCGTCGATGGCGAGCACCTCCCGCTCCTGCGCGAGTGCTCCCGCCGGAAAGCGCTCCGCGTGCCGATCCGCCTCGGCGAGCGCCTCCGCCGCGTCTCCCCGCTGAAGCGCCTGGTACGCCGACTCGAGCAGCGTCAGTTCCTCGTCCGCCGACGCACGCTCCCCGGCCGCGGCGGGCGCGGGTGTCCCGGCGGCTCTCGGGCGCGACACGCGCGGGGCCGGCACGGCGCTCGTCTTCGCGCTCGGGGCCACGGGCATCTCGACAGGCTCCGGCATCGGCGCGGCGATCGTCTCCGGGCTCGGGGCCACGGGCGTCTCGACAGGCTCCGGCGCTGGCGTGGCGCTCGGAGCGGGTGCCGGTGCGGAGACCTCCCGCTCCACCCGAGGCGCGCGGGGGTGCTCGCGCTCGAAGTCGCGGCCCGCCTGGAAGCTGACTCCCGCGAGCGCCATCCCGGCCACTCCCACGAGCACCTTGAGCTTCAGCCCCGTCGCCCCCACCGAGGCGAGCCCACCCGACGCGGCCGGCGCCGCCGTGCCCGTCGCCGCTCCCGCCGTCGCCGCTCCCCCCGCGGGCCCCAGCAACGGCCCCAGCTTCCCCGCCAGCCCCGCCAGTTGCTCCGCCGAGGGCTCGTCCAGGCTCGCCGCACCGAGCAGCTCGCGCAGCTCCGGCGTGGCCTCGGAGCCTTCCTCCAACAGCCGCACGGGCTCGCGCTCCCTCATGACTCGCCTCCTCTCGCCCTCGCCACCGCCTCCTTCACCCGCTCCCGCGCCGCGTACAGCCTCGCGTACGCCGTCTGCAGCGGACACCCCACCGCCTGCGCCACCTCCGCCATCGGCCACTGCTCCAGCTCGAACAGCACGAACACCGCCCGCTTGTCCTCGTCCAGCTCCTCGAGGATCCGCTCCAGCAGCGCCCGGGCCTGCCTCCTCGCCACCACCTCCACCTGCTCCGGCGGCAGCGTCCCCTCCGGCACCTCCGACACCGCCGTCTCCCGCCGGATGTGCGCCCTCCTCCGGTAGTCCGACGCCACCCTCAGGCTGATGCCGAACAGCCACGTGCGCAGCGCCGCGCTCCCGTCGAACTCCGGCAGCCTCCGGTGCACCACCACGAACGCCTCCTGGCACACGTCCTCCAGGTCCGCCTCCCTCACGCCCAGCCGCCTCAGCGTGCGCCAGACGAACGGCGCACACTCGGCGTAGACCTGCTGGAAGCTCGGAAGGGGCGGCCCCGCCGTCGGTGCCGGTGCCAGTTGCGGAAGTGCCATCGCGGTGGGACGAACACCGCCACTCTAGTCCATCCTCCCAACATCCGTGCGGAGCGCGCACCGCCCCTCGCGTCGGCTCTCAGGAACCGGGAAACGTCACCCCCACGTCCACCTCCGCCCTCACCGGCCATCCGATTGCCACGTCCTCGGCCGTACCGTCCGGCTTGAGCAGGCGCACCGGCGGACGCAGCCAGCCGAACCCCGCTCCGAGGCTCGCGTGGAGGCTCATCCTCCCCGCCAGCCTCCTCTCCAGCCGGGCGCGCACTCCCACGTCCCCCCGCACCAGCACCGCGCCCCGGCCCTGCTGGAACCCCGTGCTGTAGGCCAGCACCGGCGCGAACGCCGCCGTGCCACAGCCCCACACGCTCCACACCTCGCCGCTCACCGACACCGGGCACATCCCGCCCTCGGCCACCACGCTCGACAGCGACAGCCGGCCTCCGTCCTTCTCGTAGGGCTCGTACGGGTAGAAGGCGAACCGCAACAGCCACGTCCCCTCCCGCGCCCCGAACCAGAACCCGCTCGCCAGCCCCGGCGCCACCCCGAAGCCCAGGCCCGCCACCCCCGTCACCGCCACGCTCACCGCGGGCCCCCTCCTCCGCTCCACCGGCGCGTCCCTCCACTCCCGGGGCTCGGGCTCGCGGACCCCGGCGCCCGGCGCCTCTGGCTCACGAGGCCCGGGCTCCGGAGTCACCGGCTCCGGCTCCGGCTCCGGCGGCGGGGGCGGCGGCGGCGGGCTCGCGGGCGAGGAGAACGCCGCCGATGGGTCGATCATCAGCGCGATGACCAGCAGCAGGCGCGGCTCGATGGCCGTGCACGCCTCCTCCTTCGTGGACACCTCGCGGCTGCCGAGCACGTTGCCGCTCGCGTCCACCAGCGACAGCTTCGCCTTCCACCCCGACGGCGTCCCCCTCTCCAGCACGCCATCGACGAGGAACTCCGGCTCGGGTCCGAACACCGTGCGCCCGAGCCGCCCCTCCACCGCCCTCGCCAACGGCGCCGCCTGGATGCACCCGGGCGCGGCGTTCCAGCGCAACCCCCAACGCGACTCGGGGCGCGGCCCGGCCCACGCCGTACCACTGGCCAACAGCAGCAACACCGCGCACCGCACGAACACATCCATGCGCGGCGTTAAACCACGCGCTCCTCCTCAAGGCGACGCGGCCGAGGCCCTCCGTATCACCAGCCCCTCGTCCCCCACCGCCCACACATCCGCCCCGCTCGAGCCCCACACGTCGTTCAGGTCAGGCAGGTCCAGATCCTCACCCAGCTCCTCCGTCCACGCCTTCCCGTCGAAGCGATGGACCCTCCCGTAATTGCCCACCGCCCACAGCTCGCTCCCCGCGGCCCAGATGCCATTCCAGGCATACGAGGCATCGAGGGTGTCTTCGTCCATGGGCAGCAGCTTCCAGCCCCCCGTGCCCTTGAGCGCCACCCGCTTCTTGTAGGCCACATCGCACAGGACCAGCAGATCCCCGGCTCCCCACGCTCCCAACTCCTCACAGGTGGGGTACGAGCCAATCTCCAGGGTCTCCGTCCTCCAGCTCGCGCCCGTCCAGTGCATCAACTCCCCGTCGCGCTGCAGGGTCACCCAGACATCGCTCGGACCCGTGCCCCACACGCGCATCGGCTGGCTCCTCGCGTTGGAGACTCGCCGCTTCCACTCCCTTCCATCGAAGTGCAGGAGCCCATCCCCATACGGGTAGGAGTCCTCGACCACCCACACATCGCTCGGAGCGCTGGCCCACACACTGATGAGGCTCTCCTTGCTCCCCACGTCCACCCGCGACCAGGTCGCCCCGTTCCACTTCAACACCACGCCCTGCTCGCCCACGGCCCACGCGTTCGCCTGGTCCACCGCCCACACCGCGTGCAGGTCCACGCTCGTCCCCGCCTCCTTCACGGACCAGGCCGTGCCGTTCCAGTGGATGATCGTCCCGAGCTCCCCCACCGCCCAGACATCCTTCGGGCCCGTGCCGTGGAGCGCCTCGAGCGCGTTCGTCGTCTTGCCGTCGGCGCGCACCCACTCGGACCCGGGCCCGCCGCAGCCCGCGAGCACGCCGCACACCCCCAGCAGCAAGGCCGCGCGCATCACAGCACCTCCCGCGAGGGGGTGGACTTCGGCGTGGGGAGGACCTCCACCTCCGTGCCACTGAAGGCCAGCAGCGTGACGCCCCCGCCGAGCAGCGCCAGGCCCCCGCCCGCGGCCGCGAACTTCCAGGTGGTCTCCTCGTTCATCGGCCCCCCGAGCACGGGCTTGCCCAACGTGCCATCCACGAGCACCATCGCCGCCACCAGCGAGAGGGCGGTGATGCCCACCACCGTCGACGTCCACCCGAGCGCCCGCGTCACCGTGCTCCCCGGCTTCACCCTCAGGGTGACGTCCTCCCCCACCCCGAGCAGCGAGAAGCGCTCCGAGGGCGTGATTCCCCTGCCCGCCACGAAGAAGTCCGAGCGCGGCTCGGGGACCGTCACGTCGCAGGGCGCGAAGCACTCGCGCTGGAAATGCACGATGCCCACCGTCGCGCTGCGCGTGAACGTGGAGATCGTCCCCACCCCGTCCGACGTCACCCGGTACAGCTCCACCTTCGGTGAGTCCGTCTCGATGTGCAGCCGCACCTCGCTCGCCTGGGACGCGGACTGCGCGAGTGTCGTGGTGGCGGCGAGTCCCAGTGCAATCAACATGCTCATGTCTCTTCCTCGTGTGTTGGCCAGACGGCTCCCGTGACGGCGGTGGACACGGGGTGTGCCCGCCGCCGCCCGGCGCTGCCTGGCCGTTGTGTGGCGCTGACCCCCTCTGAATGGGTGGTGCCCCGCGTTTTTTTGAATCGATTTTTCCGGACGCTTTTTCCGCGCCCCCAGCGTCCTTCACGGGTTCGAGCGTTGGGGACTGGACCTCCCCCGTGAATCCGGGGTGGGGGGCCGCGGGGAGCCGCGCTGATCCACGGCAATGTCAGACGCTCCTTTTAAGGTGTTGTTTAGAAGATGTGGATCACGAGGTGCGGCATGAGCGGCATGAGCTGGATTGTGTATTTGATGGGCGCTGCGGGCTTCGACTCGGTGCGAGACTTCCCCGAGGGCTGGTCCCCTCCGGTGCTCGGTCCGCGAGAATCCGTCATCCGCAAGCTGAGAGAGGCCCTCCCCTCCATCTCCTTCCCCACCCCCGCCGAGGGCATCTTCCACGGTGACGGCTTCTCCATCACCTTCGAGCTCGGCCCCTGGGAGCAGACGCCTCGCGTGAAGCTGTTCGTCCACGGCGAGGGCGAGGAGGTGCTGGATTTGATTGGCAGGGCCGCCGAGGCGCTCGACGCCCGCGCGCTCGACACGGGCCTCGGTGACTTCATGCGCTTCCGCAAGGACCCCGACACCGGCCGCCATGTCTGGCGCGATGCCCCCACTCCGGGACAGTGGGTCGCTCCCGCCTGAGCACCGGCGTCTCCCGCGCCTGCGTGCGCTCCGTCATGAGAGGTGCCGCATGCGGGACTCGCGACTGCTCGCCCTCACGGTGGCGCTGCTGGCGGGTTGTGTCACGCGGCAGGTCAGCAAGATTCCTCTCCTCGACGATGCACGGGAAGCTGCCTTGAAGGAGCCGCGGCAGCTGTTTCCGGGCATGCGATAGAGAGACGATTCATGAAGCAGATGGACCTGCCCGGACTGGAACGACTGCTGGAGGTGTGTCAGCGCTTGAAGCGCACCCTGCTGACCACTCCTCCGGGAGGCTCGCCCCCACTCGCGGGAACGCGAATCCTCGGACATCCCCTGGACCCGATGCTCGCGGCCTTCTATGCGCGCTTCGGCAAGGCCATGTTCGCCGCGGATGTCGCGGGAATGGGGCTCTTCCAACTCGATGACACCGTGAACCACTTGGAGGCACAGAACCGCCAGTGGCAGAGCGACTATCAGGAGCAGCTCCCCGTACCCCTCTTCGTCTTCGGAGGTGAACCGGGGATGGCCTACTACTACGCGACCGTCCCCGGACTCGCGGACGCCGAGGGCCGCCAGCCCGTGGTCCGCGTCGATCCCTACGAGGACCCCTTCGCCCTTCCCATCGCCTCGGATGTCGACCACCTCTTCGATTCCTATTCGCGCTACCTGGAGACCCTGATGGCTCACCCGGACTACGCGGACTACGGCTCGGCGGCCCTGACCTTCCCTCGAGGCATTCCCGACATCCTCGCCAGGGATGAACGGTTGGTGCGGTTGCTCCGCTCCGGACGCTTCGACCCGGTGTTGACGAATGATGACTGTCGAGAGTGGGCAGCTCAGTTGACGGGCTCGCCTGGCCACTGACCCTCACCCCGGCCCTCTCCCAGAGGGAGAGGGAGCGCACGGGCGGACGCTCCTTCCTGGCTCGCCCTCCCGCTCCCTCCCCGGGGTGACGGGCCCGGGCCGCGTTGCCCCTCGCCGGGATGCTCCCCACGGTTCCCGAGAGCGGTGCCCGTCCGACGCCCCGCGGCACCCACAAAGGAGCGGCCATGGCCAGGAAGATTCATGAAGTGATGACTCGCGACGTGGAGGTCATCAACCCCAACGACACCCTCCGCGACGCCGCCGAGAAGATGCGCAGCCTCAACGTCGGCCCCCTCCCCGTCTGTGACGGCCAGCGAATCCTGGGAATGATTACCGATCGCGACATCGTCGTGCGCGCCATCGCCCTGGGACGCGACCCCAACACCACCCAGGTCGCCGACGCGATGAGCCCCGGCATCGAGTACTGCTTCGACGACGATGACGTCGACGGCGTGCTCGAGCGCATGCGCGACAAGCAGATCCGCCGCGTCATCGTGGTGGACCGCAACAAGAAGCTCGTCGGCATCGTCGCCATCGGCGACCTGTCCGGCGAGGTCAGCGAGCGCAAGGTGGGCGAGGCCCTCGAGGGCATCTCCGAGCCCTCCAGCCCCAACATCTGACGGTCATGCGCCCTCGGAGCCGGGGCCCCTCGGGGTCCTCCGGCCCCGGAGCCCGGAGCGAGGTGTCTCGTGAGCGCAGCCTTCCGAATCGCCACCCTGCGGGGCATCCCCATCCGGGTGCACTTCACCTTCCTCCTGGTGCTGCCCTTCCTCGCCTGGCTCTTCGGTCAGGCCTTCCGCAACGCCGCCGACGCCGCCGACGTCCCCCCCGAGCGCCTCATGGGCTCTCCCATCCTCTGGGGCCTGGGACTCGCCGTCGCCCTCTTCCTCTCCGTCCTCGTGCACGAGCTGGCCCACTCCTTCTACGCCCTGCGCAAGGGCGGCCAGGTCTCCGACATCACCCTCATGATGATCGGCGGCGTCTCGCGCATCACCCGCATGCCCGACGGCCCCCGCCAGGAGGCCCTCATGGCCGCCGCCGGCCCCGCCACCAGTCTGGGGTTGGGCTTCCTCTTCCTCGCCGTGTACGCGCTGCTGGCCGGCGCCCACTCCTTCAACCTGCGCTTCGCCTTCTTCTACCTCGGCTACCTCAACGTCTTCCTCGGCCTCTTCAACCTGCTGCCCGCCTTCCCCATGGATGGCGGCCGCGTCCTGCGCGCCCTGCTGTCCAACCGGCTCGGCCGCGTGCGCGCCACCCGGGTGGCCGGCTTCGTCGGCAAGGCCTTCGCCGTGCTCTTCGGCGTGCTCGGCCTGCTCAGCGGCAACTTCCTCCTCCTCTTCATCGCCTTCTTCGTCTTCATGGGCGCCGAGGGCGAGTCGCGCGAGGTGCTCATGCAGTCGCAGCTCACCCGGGTCCGCGTGGGCGAGCTGATGGTGGCACGCATGGCCTCGGTGGAAGCGGACGCCACGCTGGAGGAGGTGGTCACGCGCATGCAGGCCGAGCGCCGGCGTGCCCTGCCGGTGCTGGAGAACGGGACGGTGGTGGGGCTGGTGACGTTGGCGGCCGTGCGGCAGGTGCCCGCCCAGCAGCGCGCCCGGGTGCGCGCGCGGCAGGTGGCACTGCCCGTGCCCACCCTCACCCCCGAGTCCACCGCCTGGGATGCCCTGCGCGAGATGGGCCAGCGCCGGCTGCCCCAGCTTCCCGTCGTCCGCGACGGCGCCCTCGTGGGCACCCTCACCCAGGACGACGTGATGCGGGGCCTGGAGCTGCGCGAGTTCGAGGACTCCCAACCGCGGGGCCCCTGGGGACTCGGCCCGCGCGAGTCGCCCACCTGAGCCGCTCGCCCGCGCTCACCTCCATGGCGCGCGGGGCCCCAGCGCCTCGGAGAGGCCCTCCAGCGCGCGCCGCTCCTCCCGGCGCACCGCGCCCATGAGCCCCAGCAGTCCACTGGAGGCCCTCGCCACGCGCCGGCCCACGTCGAGCAGCAGGTGCTGGAAGCGCGACGCCTCGCCGAGCCCCAGCCGCCGCGCCACCCGCTCGCATACCGGGCGCAGGGGCTCCAGGTCCGGCCGCCCCGAGATGAAGTCCCACCCCGGCGCGTCCAGCCGGCGCAGGGCCTCGCCGCAGATGTGCCCCACCAGCGGGCTGCGCGAGAGGAGCCCCTCCCCGAGTACCCGCCGGCAGGCCTCGCGCTCCGCCGGGTGCACCGGGCCGTCCGCCAGGGCCACGTACAGGAAGGCGCGCAGCGGCGCCCCCTCGAGCACCAGCCACTCGTCCTCCGAGAAGCCGCACCGGGCGAAGGCGCGCGCCATCGCCCGCGCCGCCTCGCGGCCCCTCTCGTCGGTGTGCGTCACCGGCGTCCCCGTCCCGTCGCGAATCGGCCAGACCGGGTTCGTCATGAATTCCCCCGCGTGTGTCCGGCACGTCCGCGCCGTGACACACGGGGCGCCAACGTATGAACGCGCCCGGGCCCGACAACCCGCCCCCCAGGCGCTCCGCCGGAAACCCGACACCCGCGCGCCGCTCGTGTGGCGTGCGCATCACCCGCTCGCCCCCCGGTCCGCCGGGTACGCTCCGCCTCCATGCGAAGCCACCTCTTCTCCGCCAGTGCCGCGCTGTGTCTGGGTCTCGGTTGCGCCACCGCTCCGGCCCTCAGACCGGCTCCTTCTCCCGCCCCCTCGCCCACCGCCACCGGCCGCGGCGGCGCCGCCGCCACCGTCGACGCGCGCGCCACCTCCGCCGCCATCGAGGTGCTCGCCTCCGGTGGCAATGCCGTCGACGCCGCCGTGGCCGCCGCCAGCGTGCTCGGCGTCACCGACCCCTACTCCTGTGGCATCGGCGGCGGCGGCTTCATGGTCATCTACCTCGCCCGGGACGAGCGCGTCGTCACCGTGGACCACCGCGAGACGGCGCCCCTGGCCCTCGAGCGCTCGCGCCTCTACGAGAACGGCGCCCCCATTGCCTTCGACGAGCTCGTCACCAGCGGCCTGTCCGTCGGCGTGCCCGGCACCCTGATGGGTTGGGACGAGGCCCTGCACCGCTTCGGCACCCGCTCGCTCGCCGACGTCCTCCAGCCCGCCATCCGCGTCGCCGAGCACGGCTTCGACGTCGACTCCACCTTCTTCGAGCAGACGCGCCACAACGCCCCGCGCTTCCGCGACTTCACCAGCTCGGCCGCCCTCTTCCTCGGCCCGGATGGACGGCCCTGGCCCGTCGGCTCCACCTTCAAGAACCCCGACCTGGCGAAAACCTACCGGCTCGTCGCCCAGGGCGGTGTCCCCGTCTTCTACCGGGGGGAGATCGCCCAGGCCATCGTCTCCACCGTCACCCAGCCGCCCGTCACCCCCGGCGCCTCGCGCCCCGTGCGCCCCGGTGTGATGCGGCTGGAGGACCTCGCGAGCTACGAGGCCCTCATCCGTCCTCCCGTGACGAGCACCTACCGCGGCTACACCTTCCACGGCATGGGCGCCCCCAGCAGCGGAAGCCTCACGCTCGCGCTCACCTTCAACCTGCTCGAGGCCTACCCACCAGCCTCCATGTCCCGCGCCGACTTCCTCCACCGCTACCTGGAGGCCTCGCGCCTGGCCTTCGCGGACCGCGAGGCCTTCATGGGGGACCCCGCCTTCACCCGCGTGCCCGCGGCCGGCCTCGTGTCGCCCGGCTACGCCGCCCGGCGGCGCCCGGCGCTCAACGCGTCCCGGGCCTCCACCTCCGCCGCCGCTCCTGGGAATCCGCTCCCCTTCGAGGCCGAGCACAAGGAGACCACGCACCTCACCACCTCGGACGCCGCGGGCAACATCGTCTCGTACACGTGCACCATCGAGAGCGAGGGCGGCAACGGCATGGTCGTCCCCGGCTACGGCTTCCTCCTCAACAACGAGGTGACGGACTTCGACCTGCCGCCCACCGTGGACGCGCCCCACCCCAACGCGCCCGCCCCCGGCAAGCGGCCCCGCAGCAGCATGAGCCCCCTCATCGTGTCCAGGGACGGAGTGCCCGTGCTCGCGCTCGGCAGCCCCGGCGGCGCCACCATCATCACCACCGTGGGCCAGACGCTCCTCAACCACCTGGACTTCGGCATGCCCATCGCCGAGGCGCTCGCGGCGCCACGCGTGTCCCAGCGCAACTCGCCCGACCACAGGAGCCAGGCCGAGCCCGACTTCATCGACTCGCCCGAGGCCGACGCGCTCGGCGCGCTCGGTCATGCGTTCACCAACGTGGGCCACATCGGCGCGCTCACCGCCATCCGCTTCAACGCCGATGGCACCGTCACCGCCGCCGCCGAGCCCCTGCGCCGCGGCGGCGGCAGTGCGCAAGTGGTCGAGCCAACGCGCTGAGCCGCCGCGCCGTCCGCCTCCGGACAGCGCAACCCCGCGTCACGACGCGCCAACCTCCACCGGCTCCGCGCGGCCCGTTGCCCTCCAGGCGCCCCGGCCCGCCGGGACGTGTGGTGTCTCACGGGCGGCTCGCGCGCGGGGACGGGGTGACTCCCCTCGGGACGGGTCGCTCCCTAGCTTGCGTCTCCATGCGGAGAACCCTCGAGGCCCGTCGGGACGCGGGCCAGCAGGAGCCTCGTCCCTGGAAGACCCGGGCGCTCGCCGAGCTCTCCGCGGCGCGCGCGCGCATGCTGCGGATGCTCGAGGGCCTGCCCGAGGACGCCCTCATCCGCCAGCACTCACCCCTCATGTCCCCCATCGTCTGGGACGTGGTCCACGTGGCCAACCAGGAGGAGCGGTGGCTGCTGCGCGCGCTCGGCGCCCCGGCCCTCACCGACGCGGCCTTCGACGCCCTCTATGACGCCTTCCGCCACCCGCGCGCCACGCGCTCCCAGCTGCCACTGCTGACACCGGAGCGCGCCCTCGCCTACGCCGCGCGCGTGCGCGAGGCCTCGCTCGAGTGGCTCGAGCGGCTGCCGGAGGACTCGGACGCACCGCTGCTGCGCGGGGGCTTCGTCCACGGCATGGTGGCCCAGCACGAGCAGCAGCACCTGGAGACGCTCGCGGCCACGCTGCAGCTCATGACGAGCCACGTGTACCGGCCCACCGCGCGTCCCCGCCCGAGCCCCGGCCGCGCCGCGCAGTACGAGGTCTTCATCCCCGGCGGCCCGGTGCGCCTGGGCAGCGACGCACCGTGGGCCTACGACAACGAGCGCCCCGCGCACGTGGTGGAAGTCGCGGACTTCCTCATGGACTCGCACCCCGTCACCAATGGGGACTACCTCGTCTTCGTCGAGTCCGGGGGCTACGCGGACGCGCGCTGGTGGGAGCCCAAGGGCTTCGAGTGGATTGCCTCCGAGGGCATCCGCCACCCGCTCTTCTGGCTGCCGCAAGAGGACGGCACCTGGCTGCGGCGGCGCTTCGGCCACGTGGAGCCGCTGCCCCGGGACGAGCCCGTGCAGCACGTGTCCTGGTACGAGGCGGACGCCTACGCGCGCTGGGCCGGCAAGCGTCTGCCCACCGAGGCCGAGTGGGAGAAGGCCGCGGTGGGCTCGGACGGGAGGCCGCGCACGTACCCCTGGGGCGACATGCGGCCCTCGGAGGCGCACGCCAACCTCGGAGGAGACACGTGGGGCCCCTCGCCGGTGGGCAGCTACCCGGCGGGGCAGAGCGCGGACGGTGTCTGGGGATTGCTGGGCGATGTCTGGGAATGGACCTCCAGCACGTTCGACGGCTACGTGGGGTTCAACGCCTTTCCCTACCGTGAATATTCAGAGGTGTTCTTCGGGACGGACTACCGGGTCCTGAGGGGCGGAGCCTGGGCGAGTGCACCCGTGGCGGTGCGCAACAGCTTCCGCAATTGGGATTACCCCATCCGGCGGCAGATCTTCGCCGGCTTCCGGTGCGCGCGCGGCACGAGGTGAGACATGGAGATGGCGTGGACGGGGTGGGGGCTGGAGCGCTCACCGGTGCGGGTGGAGGTGCACGTACGGCCGGGGGACGCGCGGCGGGCGCTGCACCTGGAGGTACTGGCGGGGCTGTGCGAGGAGGACCGGCCCAAGGAGCTGTCGCCGAAGTGGCTCTATGACGAGCGCGGCAGCCAGCTCTTCGACGAGATTACGCGGCTGCCCGAGTACTACCCCACGCGGCGCGAGCGGGAGATTCTCGTGGCGCACGCGGGAGACATCGCCCATGCGAGCGGGGCGGACACGCTGATTGAATTGGGCAGCGGGAGCAGCGAGAAGACGCGGCTGCTGCTCAACGCGATGAGGCGGGAGGGGAAGCTGAGACGCTTCGTGCCCTTCGACGTGAGCGAGGCCTTCCTGAGACAGGCGGCGCGGACGGTGGCGGGCGAGTACCCGGGGCTGTTCGTGCACGCGGTGGTGGGGGACTTCGAGCGGCACCTGGGGCGGCTGCCGACGGGAGGCCGGAGGCTGGTGGCGTTCCTCGGGGGAACCATCGGCAACCTGAAGCCGGTGGAGCGGGCGCGCTTCTACGCGGAGCTGGCCGCGGGGCTGGAGCCGGGCGAGGGACTGCTGCTGGGGACGGATCTGCTCAAGGACCGGGAGCGGCTGTTCGCGGCGTACAACGACAGCGCGGGGGTGACGGCGGAGTTCAACCGCAACGTGCTGAAGGTGCTCAACCGCGAGCTGGGCGCGGACTTCGAGCCCGAGACCTTCGAACACCTGGCGCCCTTCGACGAGGAGAACGGCTGGGTGGAGATGCGGCTCATCTCCACGAGGGCGCAGGCGGTGAGGCTCCCGGCACTGGGGCGGTACGTGAACTTCGCCGAGGGCGAGGTGCTGCGCACGGAGGTGAGCTGCAAGTTCCGCCTGGAGCAGGTGGAGGCGGAGCTGGCCCAGGCGGGGCTGCGGCTGGAGGAGCGCTGGACGGACGCCGCGGGGGACTTCGCGCTCTCGCTGGCCCTCAAGCGCTGAAGCCCCGGCGACCCCCGTGTGTGACAGACCGAGAGGTCCGCTGTCACACACTGGGAGTGAGCATTGCTCATACCCGGGCTGGAATATGTTGGACCATTAAGCGTTGCGTAGACAAAGGTCACCCGACATTTCCAGTCCAGGGGAGGAACCCTCGTCCGGCCACGGACGTACTCGTGACCCGAAGAGAGAGGCCCGGCACTCCATCCACGAGGGAGTGCCGGACCAGCGGCATTCACACATGTACCCGCGTGCCCGACCCTCCGGGGGGAAGGCTGGGCGCACGGGTCCGCAGGGGGGATTCATCGGGCGCGCAGTCCGGGGGAAGACGGGCCCTCGGAGTGTGGCGCCCGATGTCTTGCGGGCCCCCGAGGCTCAGCGCGGTCGTTGGAACTCGATGCCGCGGCAGGCCTCGCCGGCCCGCAGCACTTCGTCGGCGGTGACGCCGGGGAAGGTGGCGCACAGGAACAGGTCATCCTGCACGCGCCGGGCTCCGAAGAGCGCCGGGTAGTCCGCCCCCATGCCTCCGTCCGGCAGCTTCGGCGCGAGCGTCACGCGGACGAGCGTGAAGTCCGCGCCGCCCTCCTCCTGGTCCAGCGAGCGCTCGAAGCCCTTGAAGGATTCCTCCAGCGACTGGACGAGTGCCTCTGGCGAGGGCAGCGCCGCGCCCTGTCCGGGACGCAGGTCCACGCGCAACACCGGGTGACCCGGGGGGCCGAACTGGAAGCTGCCATCCTGTGCCACCTGGGCGGACCAGCCCGGCGGCATGGGCACCTTCACACCCACCCGGCGCGGAGCCGCCGGCGTGTCCTCCGGGGTCAGCTCCTCCGGAGGGACGAGCGGCACCTCCTGCTCGGCGCGCCGCTCCTTGCAACCGTCGCAGCCGGACGCCAGCACGGCGAGCGCCACCAGGGTGGCGCGGACATGCGGGCGCCCGGCGCGGCGCACTACTTCTTGCCCTCGCCACCCGGAGGCGGCGGGTTGCCACCCTTGCCCCCGAGGTTCTCCATCTTGCTGGTGCCCTCGAAGATGACACCGCGGTCCATGGTGAGCGCGGGCGTCTCCACGTTGCCCTTCACGCGCGCCGGGGCGTGCAGCTCCACCAGCTGCGTGGCGCGCACGTTGCCCTCCACGGTGCCGTTGATGATGACGGTGCCGGCGTTGATCTCCGCCTGCACGCGGGCCCCATCACCGATGACGAGCACGTCCTTGGTGAAGATCTGCCCGTTGAACTTGCCGTCGATGCGGACCTGGCCTTCGAAGGTGAGCTTCCCCTCGAACTCACTGCCCTTGCCCAGCAGCGTGTGAACCTCACCCGGACGCGTTGCCACCGATTCATCCTCCCGTCTGCCGCCTATGCCTAGAAGCGGTACGTTGGTCTTCTCTTCCTTCTTGCCGAGGAGCGCCACGCGCTACTCCTTCCTGAGTACCTTCAGGATGCGATCGAGATCATCGTACGAGAAGTAATCGACCTCGATGGTGCCTTTTCCACTGCCCTTCTCCACCAGGCGCACTTTCGTACCCAACAACCGCTGAAGCTCCTCGGTGAGGGACTTCACCTGGGGACTCTGCTTCTGGGGCTTGCCGGCGTCGCGGGGCTTGGAGCCCTTGGCCTGCTGCACCAGCTTCTCGGTGTCGCGCACGCTGAGCTTCTTGGCGGCGACCTGGGCGGCCAGCTCCGTCATCTCCGGGATGCGGGGCACGCCGAGCAGCGCGCGCGCATGGCCCGCGCTCAGCGAGCCCTCGCCCACCATGCGCTTCACCTCGTCCGGCAGGCCGAGCAGCCGCAGGGCGTTGGCCACCGTGGAGCGCTCCTTGCCGACGCGCTGGGCCACCTGGTCCTGCGTGAGACCGAACTCCTCCACCAGGCGGTGATAGCCCTCGGCCTCCTCCATGGGGTTGAGGTCCGCGCGCTGGAGGTTCTCCACCAGGGCGAGCTCGAAGGCCTCGACTTCCGTCACCTCGCGGATGATGGCGGGAATCTCGTGCAGGCCCGCGAGCTGCGAGGCGCGCCAGCGGCGCTCACCGGCGATGAGCTTGAAGCCCTCGCCGTCCTTGCGCACGAGCACCGGCATCAACACGCCCTGCGCCTTGATGGACTCGGTGAGCTCGCGCAGCTTCTCCTCGTCGAAGTGGCGGCGAGGCTGGAGGGTGTCGCGCTGGATGGCCTCGATGGGGAGCTTGACGATGCCGTTCTTCGGAGGCGGGGCGGGCTCGGGAGCCACGGCGGCCGCCGCCACGGCACTGGGAGGAGGAGCTGCCTGGGGGATGAGGGCGGAGAGGCCACGGCCCAACGCCCGCTTCTGCTTGTCACCGTTCAGCACTGCGTCGTCTCCACCGGGAGCACCCGGCATCATCATCGGAGGGGGTCCATCACATCACTTCCGCCGGGAGGACCCGAGGACCCGGCGGTGGGCCAGCCCGGGGAGCACACGGGCCGGCGGGGGGAGGGCTGGAGGGAGCCCGCCTCTATAAGGATGCGGGCGGGCGCGGCTCGGAGACCGGCCCGCCGGACGGCCTCAGGCCACCTTGCGAGCGGGCGGAGGCGGGTTGGCCTCGCGCTGCATGATTTCGCGGCCGAGCGCCAGGTAGCTCTCACAGCCCTTGGACTTGATGTCGTAGAGCAGGATGGGCTTGCCGAAGGAGGGGCACTCGGACAGGCGCACGTTGCGCGGGACAACCGAGGTAAAGACCTGCTCCTTGAAGAACTCGCGCACGTCGGCGACGACCTGGTTGGCGATGTTGGCGCGCGAGTCGAACATGGTGAGCAGGATGCCCTCCATCTTCAGCCCGGGATTGAAGGCCTGCCGCACCAGGTCGATGGTGTGGTTGAGCTGGGAGAGGCCCTCGAGGGCGTAGTACTCGCACTGAAGCGGGATGAGGACGGAGTCCGCGGCGATGAGCGAGTTGAGGGTGAGCAGCCCGAGCGAGGGCGGGCAGTCGATGAGGATGTAGTCGTACTGCTCGGCGAGGGGCCGGAGGGCATCGCGGAGGCGGTACTCGCGACGCTCCTGGTTGACGAGCTCGACTTCCGCGCCGGTGAGATCCGGGGTGGCGGGGACCACCTGGAGGAAGCGCAGCTCGGTGGGGTGGAGGAGCTCGCTCATGGGGCGGCCGCCGAGGAGGGCGTCATAGACGGTGCCCTGGAGCTGGTCGCGCTTGAGACCGAGGCCGCTGCCGGCATTGCCCTGAGGGTCCATGTCGACGAGGAGCACCTTGCGCTCAGCGGAGGCGAGGCTCGCGGCGAGGTTGATGGCGGTGGTCGTCTTACCGACGCCGCCCTTCTGATTGGAGATGCAGATGATTCGACCCACGTGGCCCATCCTTGCGACGCCCCGGGAGGTGCCCGGGGGCTCTGCGGGGGAGGCATGTACCGAGTCCGCATTGATCCATCAAATCGGCGGCTGATCCAGTCCTCGACCGGATCAGACTTCTAGCCTGCCTGCCTGACATGCCCGCTACTCCCTCTCCCTTCGGGAGAGGGTCGGGGTGAGGGTACGAGGACCCCGGGTTGGATCCGCGAGAAGCCCCCTCTCCCCCTGGGAGAGGGCTGGGGTGAGGGTCGACGCGAGCCCGGGAGGCCCGACTGGCTTACGCATAAGCCAAGGCTCCGCGACTCGTTCCACGTGGAACAACTCAGCCACGAATACCTCCCGACTTATGCCTAAGCCGGGGCCTCCGCGAACACGAACCAACCGCCCCCTGCATGAGTCACGCGGCACGGGCCCGTGACTTACGCATCAGGCAAAGCCCGGAGGCCGTTCCACGTGGAACACCGCCCGGCGGGAGAGCCTCTCCACGAGCGGGCTGGGGTGAGGGTCGACGCGAGCCTGGGAGGCCCGTTGGCTTAGGCATAAGCCAGGGCCCCGAGACCCGTTCCACGTGGAACATCCCTTCGCGGGAAAGCCTCCCTCCGCGAGCGGGCTGGGAAGAGGGTCGACGCGAGCCCGGAGAACCTCTGGCTTACGCATAAGCCAAGGCCCCGTGGCACGTTCCACGTGGAACACGCCGGCCGAGGGCCTCGGCCCGGAGCATTCCGGACCGGGGCCGCCCTTCCCCATTCCGCATCTTGCCTCCGGCCTCTTCTCTGCCCCTGTTCCACGTGGAACGGTGGCCCTCCCTGTTCCACGTGGAACACGCCTGCCCAGGGGCTCCGCCCAGGCGCTTTCGGACCGAGGCCCCCTCCCCGCTCCTTTCTTTCCGCCGGGCTCCGTCCAGGTCCTGTTCCACGTGAAACGCCGCCTCTCCCTGTTCCACGTGGAACGTCCCGGGGGCATGTTCCACGTGGAACACGAGTCGGGCCCCATCCCGGTGTCTCCGCCTCGGGCCTGTTCCCGTTCCACGTGGAACACTCCCGGTCCCCTTTCCCAGGAGCCCCGTCCTCCTCCCTGGCCCGGGTTTTCCGCCGGGGTTCCCGTGACTAGCTTCCTGGCCAATCACCAAGCACACAGGAGCGCTTCACATCGGGCACCCACGAGATGGATCCCATCCTTCGACTCGCTGAAGTGGCTTCGAGCATCGTGCGGTCCACCGATTCCGCGCATGTCGTCAACTTCATCGCCGTGTCGCTGGTGATGTTCCTGATGGCCGTGGTCTGGGTCCTGCTCAAGGGCCGGAGAGCCCCTCCCAGGACCCGCCGCCGTCGCCGGTAGCGGGGCCGGTTGTTCCACGTGGAACGGTACCCGCCCGTGTTCCACGTGGAACAGGCTCCGGGGTTCCGGACCCGGCGCCCCCTGCTACCCTGTCCCCATGGAACGACTCGCGGGACGACGGGTCATCGTGGCGGGACTCTTCTCGGCGAAGGTGCCGGACCCGGAGGCGCTCCTCGAGGTCCTCGCCGGACACGTTCGCACCCGCTCCAGCACGGTGGTCGGACAGGTCCTCCAGCGGCGCGGCGTCTCCCGCTCCCACCGGCCCGGCGGCGTCCTCCTCCTGGACCAGCCCCTGTCCCGGAAGACGGTGCTCGGACCGGGCAAGGCCCGCGAGCTCGCAGCCCTCGCCCGGTCCGCCTCCGCCGACCTCATCGTGTTCTGGAATCCCCTCACCCCGCACCAGCGCGCGAGCCTCGAACAGCTCACCGGTGTGGCTGTCCGCGATGCCCACTCGCTCGGGCTCGGACTCGGGTGACGCGGGGCCCTCCCCTCCCCGGTGTTCCACGTGGAACACGCCGTGCCGCCGCCACCCCCTCGTGGCGTCAGCCCAGACGCCCGCATCCGTCCGTTCCACCCCCATGCCCCCCCATCCCCCCAACTCCTCCCAGGACCAGGCACGCCGAGCCCTCGATGCGCTCTGGTCCGAAGCCCTCTCCCAGGTGCTGGAGGCCGCACTCATCGAGGCCCAGGAGCAGGAGAACGCGGAGGCGTTCATCGCGAGCCTCTGGCCCGCGTGCTCCCCCGAGGACATCCTCGCCCTGGCCGAGGGACGCCCCGAAGCGTTGATCCGCAAGCGAGGACTCCCCGACACGCTCCAGCAGGTCCTCGTCCGGCATCTCGTCGCCAAGGTCCAGGAGCCCCTGTCGCGGGCACTCCCGGACAATGACGGCGTCCGCGGCGGCCGGTTGCGGAAACTGGTCGACGGCAGGGTCGCGCGGCGCTGGGACGAGGTCCGCCGCGCCGCGGAGGCGCTCCTCGAGGGCCACCCCTCCGAGTGCCTGGCCTCGCCCGGTGGCATCCGCGTGCGTGCGCTCCAACTGCTCGCCGATCACTGCCGGCGGGAATGCCTGGACGCGGGCACGACCGGCAACCTGGAGGTGCTCCGCCATCTGAAGCAGCTCACCGCGCTGCTGACCTACGCGGGGACGCGTGCGAACCTCGCCGACCTTCTGCGGAACATGGAGGACGGCCGCACCCGGCACTACCCCTACGTCCTGCGCTACCTCTCCCCCGGAGAGCTCCCTGTCATCCGCCGTTTCCCCAGGCCCTCGGGAGACCCGACCCTGGCCGGGTTCACCCCCCGGCTGCTGAGCCTCTTCCCGCGCGCCGCACGCCTCCAGAGCGCCCTCGACCGCTATCTGCGCAAGGAGGGCATCCTCTCCCACTACCTCGACGAGCAGCGCCCCATCGCCTCGGAGCTCCAGCAGCGCTTCGACGCCCTGCCCGAGTTCGTGCCCTCAACCTCGGGGACCCTCCTTCTGCCCAAGCAAGCGGCGCTCGAGCTGTCGCGCAAGCACCGCACCTCGCTCCCCGACGGCATCATCTGCGCGGTGGGCGTGGGCATCCTGCTGGAGTGGCTCCTCCGGCAGGCGCTCCACGCCACCCAGCCCGACTCCAACGTCCGAAAACCGCGGGGGCCGCAGCTGCTCGAACGCCTCTCGGCCACGGCGGGACTCGTCTCGCCGACGACCCGGCAACGGCTGGAGATCGTCTTCAGCCAGAGTGGGCTGAGCCTCCGGGATGCCCTCAGCCACGCGGCCTTCTTCGCCAACGACGAGGCCCTGCTCCATGAAACCCTCGCGGGTCTCACCCAGACGCTCGCGAGTCTCCTGGAGGATCTGGAGCGCTCGGGGCACATGGACCTCATGCTCACCACGCCCCGGTGGGATGGCTCCTGGACCCTCGCGCCGGAACACGCGGCCACCTTCCGTGAGCAGTTCCAGCGCCAGAACAACCTGCTCAGCATCCTGCAGGTGGAATACCTCCGCGCGAACCTCTTCCGGCTCTTCACCGACTTCATCCCCGACAAGCGCCTGCTCGCACAGGCCAGCTTCCTCTTCTTCGTCACCTCGGGGCGACGGGCCGGCGCTCCCCACTCGGATGACGAGCGGTTCGTGTCTCTCCTCGGCACCTTCATCGCCTTCGAGGAGTTCCTCCGCGCCCTGCTGGAGGAGCAGGGGCTCGACACACTCCTCATCAGTGCCGACGGCGATGCGGTGAAGACGGAGCTCGCGATCCTCGCGCCGCAACCCGGGCAGCTGTTCGCACCGGATCGCAGGGAGGCGCTGTTCGGCACGGGCAGCAGGTCCGATGAGCTGGCGCTACACCAAAGCATCGACGCCGTGCGAGCGCTGCGCGACCTGCTCTTCCATGGCGCGTGGGAGGCCTGGAGCTTCCCCGATGACCACGCCATCCACCTCGCCCTGAAGTTGATGATGCAGGCCGCTTTGCCCTGGCAGCCCGGCGCCCCGACTTCGTAGCCAGCGAAGCTCCGCCCACACGGGCCCGGTAGACCCTCACCCCAGCCCTCTCCCAGAGGGAGAGGGGGCCTCGCACGGGTTCAACCCGCGGGGCCCGGTACCCTCACCCCCGTCCCTCTCCCGAAGGGAGAGGGGGTGTTGCTCACCGCTTCGCGAACGCCGCGACCTGCCTCTCCGCTCCCGAGAATGGAAGGCGGTACGCTCGCGCCGACACCAGCTTCAGCCCTCGCTTCTCCGCCTGCGCTCGCAGCTCGTCCTCGCCCTGCGCCTTGCCCAGCATCGCCACCACGTGCCCGCCCTCCGCCAGGTACGCCGGCGCCAGGTCCAGCCAGTCCGGTAGGTCCATGAACGCTCGCGCGATCACCCGCTCCGCTCGCGGCAGCCCCTCCGCCTCCGGCTTGCCCTCCGCTCGCGTGTGCACCGCCTTCGTCCCCGTCAGCCCCAACCCCGCCACCGCGATCACCGCCTTCAGGTACCCCACCTTCTTCCCCACCGCGTCCACCATCGTCACCGACAGCGACGGTCTCGCCATCTTCAACGGCAGCCCCGGGAATCCCGCCCCCGCTCCCACGTCCAGCACACTCCCCGCTCCCTCCACCTCCGGCAGCACCGCCAGCGAGTCCAGGAAGTGCTTCTCCAGCACCTCCTCCTCCGCCGTGATGGCCGTCAGGTTCACCTTCGCGTTCCACTTCAGCAGCTCTCCCATCAGCCGCTGCAGCCTCGGCGTCACGTCCTCCCCCAGCTCCACTCCCAACGCCTTGCATCCCTGCTGAATCTGATCGGCGAAGCGCGCGTTATCCACAGCCAGCCCTCCCTCCCCGGGGTCTCAAACCCCCGGAATGATTCGCACCCTTCGGTGCTCCAAAGTTTCCCACACGTTGTCCACACCCCCCTGTGCGATCAGGAATCGCACTCGCGAGGGCCTCCGCCGCCTCCCAACCCGCCCCGCTTCAGCGCCACCAGCAACAGCGAGAACGCCGCCGGTGTCAGCCCCGGTATCCGCCTCGCCTGCCCCACCGTCGCCGGCCGGTGCTTCTCCAGCTTCTCCACCGCCTCCGCCGACAGCCCTCGCACCGTCCCGTACGTGAAGTCCCCCGGTATCCGCCACCCATCCCACGCCTCCGCCTCCCTCGCCGCCGCCCGCTCCGCCATCACGATGTAGCCCTCGTACTTCACCTCCACCTCCACCTCCTCCACCACGTCCTCCGGCAGCTCCGGCCACCCCTCCGCCTTCTCCGCCGCCAGCGCCGCGTATGTCACCTCGGGCCGCTTCAGTCTCGCCGCCAGCCCCGTCCTCTTCAGCCGCGCCACCTCCTCCGCCACCGCCCGGCCCCGCGCCTCCACCCGCTCCAGCACCTCGCGCGACACCAGCCCCACCTTCGCCCCGTGCTTCGCCAGGCGCAGGTCCGCGTTCCCCTCGCGCAGCTTCAGCCGGTGCTCCGAGCGGCTCGTGAACATCCGGAAGGGCTCGTCCACCCCCTTCGTCACCAGCTCGTCCACCAGCACCGCCCCGTGCGCCTCGTCCCTCCCGAGCACCAGCGGTGGCTCGCCCCGCACCTTCAGCCCCGCGTTGATGCCCGCGTACAACCCCTGGAACGCCGCCTCCTCGTACCCGCTCGTCCCGTTGAGCTGACCCGCGAAGTAGAGTCCCTCCACCCGCTTCGTCTCCAGCGTCTCCTTGAGCTGCGTCGGCGGCGCGTAGTCGTACTCCACCGCGTACCCGTACCGCGCCACCTCCACCTTCGCGAGCCCGGGCAGCGTGCGCAGGAAGGAAAGCTGCACCTCCGCCGGCATGCTCGTGGACAGGCCCGCCGGGTACACCAGCGGGGACTCGGGGCCCTCGGGCTCCAGGAAGACCAGGTGCCGCTCGCGCGCGGAGAAGCGCACCACCTTGTCCTCCAGCGAGGGGCAGTAGCGCGGGCCCCGGCCGACAATCTCTCCCTGGAACAGCGGCGAGCGGTGGAGGTTGTCGCGCAGGATCCGGTGCGTCTCCGCCGTGGTGTACGTGAGCGCGCACGTGACGGAGGGCTGGCACGGGAAGTCCCCTCCTGCGAGCCCCCACTTCGTGCGCAGCGACAGCGGGCGGGGTGGGAAGTCTCCCGGCTGGGGCTCGAGCGCCGCCCAGTCGATGCTGTCGCGCAACAGCCGCGCGGGCGTGCCCGTCTTGAAGCGGCCGAGCGTGAAGCCCAGCGAGCGCAGCGACTGGGACATGCCCTGGGCGGCCTCGTCCCCGAGCCGTCCGCCGACCTCCTTCTTCTCGCCCACATGCATGAGGGCCTGGAGGAAGGTGCCGGTGGTGAGCAGCACGGCGCTCGCGGCCACCTGCGTGCCATCTCCGAGCACCACGCCGGCCACGCGTCCGCCCTCGGCGACCACCGCCGACACCTCGGCCTCGTGCACGGTGAGGTTCGGCTGGGCCCACAGCACGGACTGCATGATGCGTGCGTAGGCATCGCGATCGCACAGCACGCGGGTGGCCTGAACGGCGGGGCCCTTCGAGGCATTCAGGGTCTTGAAGTGCGTACCCGCGAGGTCGGCGGCGCGGCCCATCTCACCGCCGAGCGCATCGAGCTCGCGGACGAGGTGGCCCTTGGCGGTGCCGCCGACGGCGGGGTTGCAGCTCATGATGGCGGCGCGGTCGCGCTTGAGGGTGAGGCCGAGGGTGGACAGGCCCATGCGAGCGCAGGCCAGGGCGGCCTCGCAGCCGGCGTGGCCGAGGCCCACCACGATGACGTCGTACCGGAGCTTCATGTCGGGCAGGAGAGACGGCGGGCAGGCGACGTGCGAGCCCGGCTCAGGTCTCTTCTCACGTGGGAACACGGGGAAGGCAAGTCGGGAAGCTCCCTCTCCCTCTGGGAGAGGGCTGGGGTGAGGGTGTTCCCTCGAGTACCCCGCGAGCATGGAAACGAAGAAGGGGAGGACGGAAGCGCCGCCCTCCCCTCTCGACTTCACACGGAACCGCCGAGCCTACGGGCAGCCGCCGATGGGGGTGGCCGGGTTGCCGGTGTTGCGGACATCGTGCTGGTACTTGGGCCAGGGCGCGTTCGCATCCAACCCGCGGCTGTCGACGACGAAGGCATACAGACTGCCGCCCACGGGCACGTACAGGACGCCATGGTTGCCCTCCACCAGCGCGCCCGAGGCATCCCTCGGACAGTCGAGCGTGGGCGAGGCCTCGGCGGAGCCCAGGGCGCTCGAGGCGGGGGAGGACCAGAGCGAGGAGAGGGAGTCCGCGGCCCAGGCCTCGACCCGGCCGGCGGTCGTCACGGTGTAGACCGCCCCATTGGCCCCGAGGACCGGCGTCGAGCGAATGGCGGAGTCCCTCGCGACGGTCTGGGTGGTGGAGCGCGTGCTCAAATCGAACCGATTGAAGCTCTGCCCGCCGCCGCTGGCCCGCTCGGCGCCGAAGAAAGCCATGTTGGAGCTGCCCACCGCCAGGCGGAAGACGAGCGAGGACCAGGGAGTGGAAGGATAGAGCGGCGTCAGGGCCGCCGCCCCCGCCTGCGGGTGTTTGAACAGCCCGCCCGAGGGGTTGCTGGGATCTGCCGCCGCGCCCACGAGCTCGGAGCCAACCAACACCACGTCCGTCGGGAGGATCGGAGCACCCACCGGCCAGTTGGCACGCGGATAGGGTGAGCCGAAGGCGTAGCTGGTGAGCACGTGACCGTTGGAGACGAACCCGGAGTAGAAGAGGTTGTCCCCGTTCATCACGACAGGCGTTCCCGGAATCAACCCGGGAGAATGGGAGGCACCGGACCCGTCGATGACGACCGGGCAATACGGATTGCCCATTCCGATGCCAGCGATGAAGGAAAACCCTTCACTGGAACGATAGACACTGACCGCCGTCTCGCTGTGTTGGGTCGAGGAGATCCTCCCCAGGGCCAGCCCGCCCTGGTAGGCACCCGCCACCGGGGAATGGCAGCTCATCAGCGCCTCACCCTGCTTTGAATCGAGGGCGAACAGCGACCCGTCCGCGGCGGTGTTCGCGCTCACGTAGACCCGCTCGGAGCCTCCATCGGACGCGCCCACGGCGGGACCGCCGACCACCGCACCGACCCTGGACTCCCACTTCACGGTGCCCGCCGGAGTGAGCGCGAGCACCTTGCCGTCCGAGCTCGCATTCGTGCCCACGTAGACGGTGCCCCCCGCCCCGATGGCGGGAGTCGACTTGATGGTGCCCGACGCGCCATTGAACGCCCACTTCCAGCGGGTGACGGGGAAGGAAGAGGAGCCGGTGGCCTCGTGGCCCGCCTTGTCACGGCCTCGCACCTCGGCCGTCATCTGGCCGCGGAAGGCGGCGAACGGCGGCTCCCAGAGCTTCACCCGGGCCACACCGCAGAAGCCTGCGTCACAGGGCTCGCCCGGCGCGAACGGAGTCACGGCCACCGCGGGCGCGGCGCCCCCATCGGTTCCATGCAGACGCACCGACACGCTGGGGACATCGAGGTTCGGCTCGTTCGTCCGGACCTCCACCGGCACCACCTGATCGCGCCGCCACGCGTTGGGGAGCGACGGGTCCGTGTACGTCGTGCTTGCACTCGCCACCCCCGCGTCCGCGGGCGGCACCCTCACCGCGAAGGAGGGCGGCGTGGCGTCCACCGTCGCGCGCCGCGTGGTGCTCGGACCTCCGGCCACCGGATGTGCCACCGTCACCCGGTACACGCCCTCTCCAGGCGGCGTCCACTCCGTGCGGTAGAGCTCCCCGTCCCCCCTCGAGGCAACGGAGAACGAGCCGCCCGGGCCCCCGTCCTCGCGCACCGCGCTGAAGCTCAGGGTCTCCGGCAGGTTCGCCGCGAAGCCCTGCCGCACCAGGAAAGCGGCGTACACCAGAACGGGGCCAGCGGGCACCACGCTCTTATCATTATCGCCCACCAACATCCCCAGCGCCTCATAGCGAGGCACACACGTCTTCCCGGCGGTGCAGGCCTCGTAGGGAGCGCAGGCGGGACTGCATTGGGTGGCGTCCACCTCCGTCCCCACGCAGAAGCCCTCCACGCACGAGAGTCCCTCGGGACACTGGAAGGACTGGCCGCAGGTGCGCGTGCGCTCCTCCAGGAACTCCTGCTCGTTGGGGAGGGTGCAGCCCACGAGCAGCAACAGCGGGCACAGGGCCCAGGACAGGCGCTTCATGGATTCGACGCTCCGGAGGAGGAAGCGGGCGAGGACGCGTCACCCGGCAGGAGGAACCACGTCACCACGGCGCTGGCGACGGCCAGTCCCGCGGTGCCGAAGAGGATGTTGGCGGTGCGGGCGCTGCCGTGGGCGTCGTTGAACTTCGCGAGCGCGTCCTCGCGCAGGGGAACCACGCGCGCATCGGCGAGCTGGCCGTTGGCGCTCACGCCGAAGTAGGCGCCCAGCCCGCCGGCGACCACGCCCGCGCCGAGCAGCGCGAGCGGCACCACGGGCACGCGGCGCGGCTCGGTTTCCACCGCGGTGGGAGTCAGGGCGAGGGAGGTCTCGGAGGGGGTGAGCTGACGCGGAGGAGGCTGCACGGGGCGGTCCGAGGAGACCACCGGAGGCGGCGCCTTCGAGGAGCCGGAGGGAGTGGCCCCCGGCTTCGCGGGAGGAGCCTGAAGCCGGACGAGCTCCTCGCGAGCGCGGACGCGCTGGGCCTCGAACTCCTTCTCCACCTTGGGCGAGACGCGCAGGGGGAGGGTGGCGTCGGGCTGGAGGAGGAGGGCGGTGAGGAAGGACTCGCGCGCCTCGCCCCAGCGGCCGAGGTCGGCGAGGATGATGCCCTCGTAGAGGCCGAGGGTGACGTCCTGCTCGACGCCGCGGGAGATGCGGCGGGCGCGTTGAATCTGGTCGAGCGCGCGCTCGTAGGAGAGGTTCTCGTAGAGGCGCCGGGCGGCGGCGACGTAGCGCTCGAAGTCATCGGCGGCGAGGGCCGTGCCCGAGGGGCCACCCACGAGGAGCAGCCCGAGGAGAAGCGCGCGGGGCGTTCGGAGGCGAGGGAAGGACATGGCCCCGGATACTACGGGGCGGCCCGAGGGAGGAGAGAAGACAGAGGAATTTCAGCCCCGGTAGTGCTCGGCCACGCGGTAGAGCTGGGTGAGCGAGTAGTCGAGCAGCGCCTGTCGCGAGCGCATGTAATGGCGAGCCCTGGCGAAGGGGAACCAGACGCGCTTGCCCACGAGCACCTGTGCCTCCTCGAGCTTCTGGCGCGCAATCCACCTGCCGCCCAGGTGGCGCACCAGCACCTCGCCCAGGTACGCGCCAATGGCGGGCACCGCCTGCTCGTCGATGACCTCCCGCGGGCGACTCTTCGGGAACTCCTCGCGCCAGAAGTAGAAGTCGGCATCCGTGAGCGAACCGGGCGTCGCCGCGGAGACGGAGGGGACCTCCGCGTGCAGCAGCGCCACGAGGTGCTCGGCATGGAGGCTGTACTGCTGGAGCGCGCGCCCCTCATCCTCTACATCCGAAGGAAGGGCGGAGCCGGCGGGGCGCCACTCCTCGGGCTCGGGGGGCTGCCAGGCGTTGAGCTCGGCGATCCTCCGCTGGCGCTCGTGACTGGCGGCGCGGTCCACCACACGCGAGAGAAGCGGGGCCAGGTCCGGGTGGAAGCGGGGCTCCACGGGAGTGAGCAGGGCACTGCGCTCGAGCAGGTTGCGCAGCACGGTGTCGAAGTCGAGCTCCGGCCGCAGGTGGACGTGGGCGCGGGCCTGCGCGAGCCGTGCCTCCTCGCTGGCGAACTCCGCCACCGTGGGCCACGTCACGAGAAGGACGGAGCCGTTGGGTAGCTCCTCCACGCGGTGGGCTGGGGTGGACAGCATGCGCTCGCGGCCGACCGTTTCCACCAGCTTGGGGCCGAAGACGTTGAGCCAGAAGACCTCGTAGATTCTGTCGAACCCGTCTCTGCGTCGAGTCTTGTTGTCGCGACCGAAGCCAGGAGAGCCCGCCAGCTCCGTGTCATCAGCGCTGTGAGCCTTGGCATGAGTGACCGGGAAGCGCGAGGCCCAGGCGCGCACCATTTCCACGAAGTGGTGACAACGCTCCACTTCCGCGAAGAAAGAGAGAGGCTGCACGTTGACCGTTATGTCCAGTTTGGGAGGCAACGGCGGGAACCAGAGACCGAGCGACATGTCCAGCGCGGGCCATTGCGTGCGATAGAGCCCGAGCCCCGTACTGTTCTCGTCGCGCCGCTCCTCCAGGGACTTCCAAAAGGAAGGGCGAGAGTATTTCCGTTGCCGCTTGCCATTGACGACGTCCGGCATCCACCCGTCGGAGTGCTCCTCGAGCGCCTGGAGAAAGGGCGCCATCTGTCTTTCCAGTGCCGCCTTCTGGTCGAAAGCACCGTCAAAAGTGAGTCGGAGACAATCCTCCGGCTTCAGGTCGTGCACGCTCAGCCGCTTCATTGAAATACCACCTCGACTCCCGGAACCGCGCTCTCGGTTGCATCCACGGCGCGCTGCAACACGTCCATCTTCTTGGGTATGAGCTCGCCGCCTTCGTAAATGAGGCGAGCCCTCGACACCTTCACCTCACTGCCCCCTGGGAGAAGGGACTGGATGGAGCCTCGGCGGATGTCCAGCGTCTCGCCGTAGTTTCGCAGAGCTTCACTCGCGTCCGCCTTCATCTGCGCCTTCAACGCCTCTTCCTCTAGTAACACGAGGTTTCGGCTCTTGAAGCTGAACGTCTCCACGCGCCGTGGCTGCCCGCCGAGCCCACCCTCTTCGATGACGAGCACATCCGCGTAGCGCAAGCCGGGGCCGGGCTTCCTCACGCCCACCTGCGTTTCAACGCGTGGCTTGTCGAAGTCCCCGAGGAAGTCGCGCTGCGACCGAGGCTTCCTCGCGTCCTCTCGCAGCAGCTTCACCATGTCGCGCTCGAAGGCCAACCCCCGGGCGAACCACCCGCGCATCCGCTCATAGGGCTCCCACTTCAGGGGGCCCTCGGGGGCTTCGCCCTTCTTCACCTCATCGAGGCGCCTCTCGTAATAGTCCACGTACTCGCGCCAGCGCGGGTTGCCCCGGGCCTCGGGCGGCGGGGCGTCGAGAGCCGGGCGGTGCTGCTCCAGCACCCTCACGTCCTTGGGCAGGCGCGGGCCCACCGCCTCGAGCTCCGCCGCCGCCAGCTTCGCCTCCACCACCGCCGGCGTGTGGCCCACCCCCTCATCCACCAGCGAGGCCAGGGTGCCCTGGCGCCCCACGGTACCGGCCCCCACGCCACTCTTCACGGGTGGGGAGCCCGTGGCCCCGGGCTTGGCCCTGGACATGAGCGGCCGCGCCCTGGCCACCTCTCCCCGGGCCTCGTACAGCGCCAGCGCCGCGTCCGCCCCGCCCACGGAGACGAAACGGCCCGCCTCCCGGCTCGCCTGGAGGTGGCGCACCAGGTCGCGCAGGCCCTCCAGGCCCATCACCCCTTGGAGCTGCCGCGCCGTCTCCCTCAGGGCCCGCGGCCGCGCTTCCACCGCGGCGCCTCTCCCCTTGGCGAGGTAGCCCAGGCCCTTGCCACCCGCGTGCACGGCCACCAGCAGCGCCGCTGGCGCCAGCTCGCGCGTGGCCTCCTCGTACTTGCCCCGCTTCAATGACAGCAGGCCCTGGCCGGTGCTCCCGAGCAGTCCGTAGACACCCAGCGGCACGCCAAAGGTGAGGTGGTCAAACGCACTCAGCGCCAGCGTGTCCGCCGAGGCGTTGCGCACCCACTCCTTCTCCGCCTTGGCCAGGGCCTCCTGGTACTCCGGCGGCAGTTGTCCTCGTATGGGAAGGAATGCGAAGTCCCCTCCGTCCACGCTCAGGGGAGAGCTGGAGAGCGCGTCCCTTCCTGCCCGCACCAGGCCCCGGCCCACGTCTCCCAGCTCGGAGTCCCGGTCCACACGCGCCGTGGGTTTCAGCCCCCGCTTCTCCAACGCCACCTGGAAGGCGGGCAGCAGCGCGAGGGTTTCCGCCAGCCGCTTGTCCTGGGCCAGCAGGAAGAGAATCTCCCTCAAGTCATTGTCGTAGGCCGAGTCGGTGATGAAGACGGCGAGCACCTGCGCGTTGAGACGCCCATAGGCCTCGGGGGCTCTGACGAGCAGCGCGGTGCGCTTCTTGTTGAGCAGGAGGGCAACGTCCTCTCGCGGTGGGCCCAGGGCACCGAGTCTCACCGCGCGCCAGTCGTCCAACGCCTCCAGCAGCCGGGGCATGTCCACCCGCTCCTGCAGGGCGAGGACTTCCCCGGGCGAGGCACAGGTGAGGAAGGGGGCCAGCAGCGCCTCCCGGCTGGAGGAGAAGTCGGGCCAGCCCGGGGGCACGGCCCGCCCTCCGCACGAGGGCGGCTCCTGGGGGGCAGGCCCCACGCGGGCCACCTCGTACGCGGGCGCCTCGAGCGCGAGCGCGGTTGCCCCCGTGTCTCGCAACGTGGAGAAGGCGAGGACGCCCTCCCCGGGGCCGCCGCCCTGTCGCGGCGCCAGCGTGACGCAGCCGGTGCAGAGCAGCACGGCTCCCAGCAGCGCCGCCCACCTGTGCGCCAGGGCCTCAGCGCGCATGGTCCACCCCAGAAGCAGCAGCACGGCCCATCGGTGAGTCCTCATTCTCCGTGCCCCTGGGAGTGCGCGGCCGTGGCGCCCAAGCGGGAGCACCCCGTGACGACGAGGATGTTGGGAGTCACGCGGCCTCTACGAGAGCACGGGGCGAAGTAGCTCCTTCGAGCACGGAACATGAGCACAGCGTACCGGCTGTACACCCCGACTCGTCGTACATGGACGGTGCGTTCGGCAAGCGGCTCCGAATGCTGCTCCGGTCCCGTCCTCGTCCAGCGTCTGACCGCCGCTCGCCCGCTCGCGACCTGTGGGCCCGCCCGGCCTGAATCACCAGCGGGTCGGCCACCCGCTCACGCGGCGCACCCGCGCGGCCATTCCCACCATCGGCCGCCACATCGCAACTCCCAAGCATGCCGGGAACGAACGCGGCAGGTACCTGGCCTCAGGAGCATGGCCGGAAGTGGCGAGACAGCCCCACTGTTACTCCCTGTCCGGCGCTCGCGAGGACGCGCTGACACAGTCCCTCGCTGGGATTTGGGTACACTGCTGAATGAGCCGCCAGTCCTCCATTAGTCGGGGACGCACGGCGTCTCGCGAGCCATTCCGCTCGGGGCCATTCCCCTCCCCTCGACTCCTCCGCGGAGCTCGCCATGCCCCTACCCTCCTCTCCTGACTTCCAGCTCCTCTTCGAGAAGAGCCCGGGCGCCTACCTCGTCGCCCTCCCAGACGCGGACTTCACCCTCGTGGCGGTGAGCGACGCCTACCTGCGTGCCACCTTGACGACCCGCGAGGGCATCCTCGGCCGCCCCTTCTTCGAGGTGTTTCCCGACAACCCGAAGGACCCGAATGCCACCGGGGTGCGCAACCTGCGCGCCTCGCTCGAGCGGGCCGTGGCCACGCGCGCCCCGGACACCATGGCCGTGCAGAAGTACGACATCCGCCGTCCCGAGGCCGGGGGAGGCGGCTTCGAGGAGCGCTACTGGAGCCCCATCAACACCCCCGTCCTCTCCCCCGAGGGCGAGGTGCTCTACCTCCTGCACCGGGTGGAGGACGTGACGGACTTCGTGCGCCTGTCCCACCGCCGCGAGGAAGAGCGGGAGCGCACCGCGGCCCTCCACAGCCGCAACCTGGAAATGGAGGTGGAAATCCTCCACCGGGGCCAGGAGCTCCAGGCCACCAACCAGGAGCTGCGCGAGGCGGTGCGCGAGCGCGACGAGTCCCTGGCCCTGGCCTCCCAGGCCCGCGCGCAAGCCGAGCGCCAGCGGCAGTGGCTCCAGTCGCTCTTCATGCAGGCACCCACCGCCATCGCCATCTTCCGGGGGCCCCGCTACGTCATCGAACTGGCCAACCCCCTGGTATGCCGCCTGTGGGGCCGCCGGCCCGAGCAGGTGCTGGGCAAGCCCCTGTTCGAGGCCCTGCCCGAGGCCGCGGGCCAGGGCTTCGAGGAGCATCTGGACGAGGTGCTCGCCACGGGAGTGCCCTTCGTCGGCAAGGAGCTGCCCGCGCGGCTGGCGCGCCTGGAAGGCGGGGCGCTCGAGGAGGTGTACTTCAACTTCGTCTACGAGCCCATGCGCGACGCCCAGGGCCAGGTGGAGGCCGTCATCGTCGTCGCCTCGGACGTGACGGAGCTGGTCCAGGCGCGCCGACGGATGGAGGCGCTCGCCGCCGAGAAGGTACGCGCCGCCGAGGAGCGGCTCCGCCTGGCCACGGAGGCCATGGGGCTTGGGACGTGGGAGATGAACCCCGCCACGGGAGCGCTGGAGTGGAACGAGCGCGCGCGCACCCTCTTCGAGGTGCCCGAGGACGTCCCCGTCGACTACCCCACCTGGCTCTCGCGCGTGCATCCCGAGGACCGCGCCCAGGTGGAGCAGCTCGTGCGGGAGGCCCTCGCGCCGGGCGGCACGGGGTGCTTCGCCCTGGAGTACCGCACCCTTCCCCTGGAGAACCGGGAGGAGCGGTGGGTGAGCACGCAAGGCCGGGTCCACCGTGATGCCTCGGGGCATCCCGTCCGCTTCCTGGGCACGGCCCTGGACATCACCGGGCACAAGCGGGCCGCGCAGGAGCTGGCGCGCAACGCGGCCATTCTCGAGGCCATCCTCCAGAGCATCCCGGACGCCCTGTACGTGGGTGATGCCAACGGCATTCGGCTGGCCAACACCCCGGCACTGGAGATGCTGGGCTTCCACTCCCTGGAGGATCTCAATCAACACGTGGCCACCCTGGGGGAGCGGCTTCAAAACCGCGCCGCCGAGGATGGCCACCGGCTCACTCCGGAAGAAGAGCCCTTCATGCGGGCCTTCCGCGGGCAGCCGACCACCCAGGAAGTCCTCTCCCGCCATCTCCTCACGGGCCGGGAGGTGGTGGTGCGCTGCGCCGCCGCCCCCGTCCGCATCGGGGACGACATCGTGGGAGCCGTTGCCGTCAACACCGATATCACCGAGCGCAAGCGCGCCGAGGCGGAGCTGAGGCAGGCGGCGGAGTTCCGCGAGCGCTTCATCGGCATTGTCTCGCATGACCTGCGCAACCCGCTCAACGCCATCATGCTGTCCGTCAACGCACTGATGGGCTCGGATTGCGTGACCGAGCGGCACTTCAAGACCGTGCGCCGCATCGCCACGAGCGCCGAGCGGATGGGGCGGATGATCGCCGACCTGCTCGACTTCACGCGCGGGCGGTTGGGCGGCGGCATTCCCATCAGCCCCCGCCCGGCCAATCTGCGCGCCATCTGCCGGCAGGTGCAGGAGGAGCTCGAGGTGGGCAACCCCCAGCGGGAGCTCCGATTGGACACGAGGGGAGACAGCTTCCAGGGGGAGTGGGACCCGGACCGGCTCGCCCAGCTGCTCGGCAACCTGGGCAAGAACGCGCTGGACTACAGCCCCGACGGCATGCCCGTGGACTACGTGCTACGCGACGAAGGGGGGAGCGTGTGCGTGGAGGTTCACAATGGGGGTCCGCCCATTCCGGCGGACCTGCTCCCGCGCATCTTCGAGCCCTTCCGGCGGGCCACGGACGACGGACATCCGACGTCCGGCCTGGGCCTGGGCCTCTTCATCGTCCAGCAGATCGCCCGCGCTCACGGAGGCCGCGTCGAGGTGCGCTCCACGCAGGAGGAGGGGACCACCTTCGGGGTGTGGCTGCCGCGCTCCGTCACGAGCACGTGAGGTCCTCACCCCCGGTGCACGCACACCAGCGCCAACGCACGCAGGGTCCACCACGGCCTGCCCCGCGAGGCCATCCCATGGCTACCCAGGGTCAAGGGCCCAGGTGCCTTCCTCCCATCGCTTCAGTGCCTGACCGGCTTCGAAGGGCACGAGTCCTTGGCCCTTGGCGGCCTCCTCCAGGACCGCTTTGGCCTCGGCCGTCCGGTAGCGGAGCAGATGCGCGGCGGCCATGACGCGCACGTCCATGCGCTCATGCTTGAGCAGCACGAGGAGGGCCTCACGTCCGGCATCACCGTGGGCCAGGAGCTTATCAACCGCGGCACCGTACTTCCTGGCGTGCTTGTTCCCGGTCTTGGCGTCACCCCGCCAGATCGATGTGATGCCACTCCTTCCCAGTGCCCGCCGAGCCCATGGCCCTCTTGAAGCCGCTGTACGAGCCCCACGCCCTGAATCCGTTGGGGGGCGCCTTGGCAACGGCGCCGCTCATGGCCTGGGCCGTCATGGCAACAGCTCCAGGAGCAAGAGCGATGGTGACGGTCTCGGCGCTCACGGCGACCGTCTCCACTTCCCCCACCGCCGCGAGACGGATACCTACCTGCGTTTCCGCTTCGGTACCTTCGCGGCCAGCCCCGGCGCCGTGTTGCCCATGGCCACCATGGCAAACGCTCGCGCCGCGTTGCGGCCCATGAGCTTGTCCAAATTCCCGCGCTTCCCGGTGATCATCGACACGCGAGGCAGGGATATGCTTTCGCCATGGGCGTGACCTTCTTCTGGCTCTCTGTCTGCATCCCCCCCGAGCATTCCTCCGAAGTTGCCTCGAGCTTCGCCGCAGCAGTAGCCGCCTCGCCCGTGAGCCCGTCCGCGCGCCAGTTGCTAGACCGCTGGCGCGAGACCCCGAGCTCCCTTTCTCCCGAGGCTATTCCCGATCCTGCAAGTCCTGGCTTCTGGACGTTCCCCGAAGGGACCGAAGAGTTCGAGGAGCTCTTCCGCCCGGAGGCGCTGAGTGCATTCGGGCAGGGATTCATCAGAACAGGCACGGAGGCGAACGGCTGGGGCCTCCAGCTCGACGAGGACAATGGCAACCTGATGATTACCGACCGCGTCCCAGCCCCCGCCGCCTTGTACTTCGGCTTGGGGCCAGAGAAGGCGACCCGCCTACCCGGCCACTTCGGCGCCCTCTTCGTAGCCCCGAGCGATGTTGGCGGGCTTCTGCCAACCCTGGAGGCCGTGCTCGAACGCCCCTCCCCGGAGATGCTCGCGCGGGCCCGGAGGTGGCTGAGAGGCGGGAACAACACCCGCGTCCGGCCCGAGGAGGTGTTCTCCTTCATCCCCCTCGCCCTCCGGAAAGCCGAGGCGCGGAAGGAAGGAGTGCTGGTGCTCACGGCCAGGGGCTGACCTGAAGCCGCTGTCAGCGTTTGCACCCCGTCACTACGACCTTGATCTGCAAGCCCGCCTCTTCCAGCGCTGGTAACAGCGCGGCCTTGTGCTCCTCGGTGCTAACCCCGACCGCGAAGTCATACCCACAGGCCCGCGCGATGCTGCTCTCTTCCGCGAATTCCACCAGCTCGTCCGCTATCTGCTTCTTTTTGACGAACCGGTTGTACCTGCCGAACTCGTCCGTCTTGATCTCCCACAGTACGCGCACCCCGACCTGCAGCGCGTCGAAGGCCTTGCCGCCTACAACCGCGTCCTTTCCCGGCCAGCGGTTGGGCGGATACCAGTCGGCGCAATCGTCGTGGGCCTTGTCGCCGCCGCGGTGCTTCTCCGGAAAGGCCTCGCAGCTGCGGTCGCGCTCCTTGTCGGTGGGCTCGGGAGGCAGCGGAGGCGGCCAGTCCTCCCCCGCCGGCTCCGGCTTGGGCCGCCGCTTCGTCTTCGGTTGCTGAGGAACGGGCTTGGTCTCTGCCACCGGCCGCGCTTCCGGCACGGGCCGTGTCTCGGGGACGGGCCGCGTCGGCGTCGGCCGCACCTGGGGACGGCCCCGCTTCTCGTACGCCTCCAGCGCCTCTGAAATGGCGAAGCCCACCACCACCACGCCCACGACGACCACGGCCCCCACAACCAGCTCCGGCGCCGCGAGGACACAGACCCCGATGCCTATGGCCCCGGCGCCCGCGGAGGCGACTGAGCACCGCCCCGTGGGGTCCCTGAACTGCACCCGCTCCTGGTCGAGCGCGTAGAAGCACCGCTCCACCAGGTCGCTCCAGGGCTGGCCCGCCTCCTCAACGACGCACCGGCCCCCATCCGTCCAGGGCAGCTTCGCCGCGCGCCGGAGGTTGGCGACCACCTGGTCCTCACGCAGTTCCTCGGCAGCCACCTGGGCACCACCCCCGCGCCGCCAGCTGCGCGCCGTGCCGGTGAGCGTTCCGCCCATGGGGTAGCTCGTCGCGCAGGCCAGCTGCAGCCCGAGTACCGCCACGACAACCGCTCGCAGGGCCCCCCACATTCGGCCTCGCGGGCCCCGCCTCCGGGCCTCGAGCTGTGTACCGCCGCCCTCCCCCGCCCCAGGACTTCTGGACTCCTTCGCCATGGCGCTGGCCTTTCCCCCAGGTGGAACAGCCCTGAAGGTGCTCCGAACTTCGCCTTGGAGTGCTTCAGGGGACCGAGTTGGCGGCGACGGGCCCGGTGGGCGTATCCGCCTGCATGACGATCCACGACACCACGGAGCTCAAGAAAGCAGTGCCCGCGATGCCGAACATGATGCCAGCCGTGGTCTCGTCCTCCGCCCTCGTGGACGAACGGTCCGCGCCCCCCGCGAAGTATCCACCTATGCTCCCAACCACCACGCCCGTACCGAACAGCACGATCGGCAGAACGGGCATGCCGCGCTGCGCGATCTCCGCCGTGGGAGTCAGGGCAGGAGAGGGCTCTGGAGGAGAGAGTCGAACCGGAAGAGCTTGCTCGGGACGGTCCGAGGCTGCCACCGACTTCTGTTCGGACGGCTTCGCATCGGCCTCCGGCTTCTGCTCGACACTCGCATCCGAGATGACCACCGGCTCCTGCTCGGGCGGCTTCGCCTCAGCCACCAACTCCTGCTCGGGCGGCTTCGCCTCGGTGGTGGCGGGGGCAGCCGAGCCCGGAGTCGCCCCCTGCTCACGCCTGGCGATCGCGGTGTTCACGTCCTGGCGGATGGATTCGAAGTGCCGCTCCACCTTGGGGGAGACGCTCAGGGGGAGCCTCGCGGTGGGCTCGAGCAACAGGGCCGTCTCGAAGGAGGTACGGGCTTCGTCCCAGCGCCCCATCTCCGCGAGGAAGATGCCCTCATGGAGACCGAGGGAGACGTCCTGCTCGACACCACGGGCGACGGTGCGAGCGCGCTGCACCTGGGCCAGGGCGCGCTCGTACTCGAGGTTCTCGTAGAGCTGCACGGCGGCCGCGAGGTAGCGCTGGAAGTCATCCGCGGCGAGCGCGGAGCGAAGCGGGCTGCCCACGAAGAGCAGGCAGAGAACGAGCCACGAGGAGGCTCGAAGGGGACTTGGAGACATGGCGCGGGATAGTAGGCGAGCGCGCGGACACGTCTCTAAATCCGCTCGGGCGCGGGACCTTCGCGACTCAAACGATCATTCCGAGGAGGGGAGAACGGAAGCACTCCACTCTCCCCAGGCCTACGGCGAGCACCTCAGGGGTCCGAGGACTCGTCAACGGGAGCGGACTCGGCCGACGTGCCAACCTGCGAGACGGCCCATGACACCGCGGCGCCCACAAGCGCCAAGCCTGAGGTGACGAACAGGGTGTTGGCCGTGGACTGGTCACCCTGACTGCGGAGCCCGCCCGGATCAGGTCTCAAGGCGAAGTACGCGCCCAGGCTCCCGGTCACCACGCTTGTCCCGAGCAGCATCACTGACACCACACGTGCCGAGCTCGGTGACGCCTCCATGTGGGGATTCAGGGCGGGGGAGGGCTCGGGAGGCACGAGGCGTGCTGAAGGAGCCTGCTCGGGACGATCCGATTCAACAACCGGTTTCTGCTCCGGAGGCTTCGGGATCACCACCTGCTTCTGCTCGACACGCGCCTCCGAGACGACCACCGGCTTCTGCTCGGCGGGCTTTGCCTCAGCCACCGGCTTCTGCTCGGCGGGCTTTGCCTCAGCCACCGGCTTCTGCTCGGCGGGCTTTGCCTCGGTGCTGGTGGGGGCGGGAGTACCCGGAGTCGCCCCTTGCTTCCGCCTGGCGATCGCGGCGTTCACGCTCTGGCGGATGGATTCGAAGTGCCGCTCCACCTTGGGAGAGACACTCAGGGGGAGCTTCGCGGTGGGCTCGAGCAACAGGGCCGTCTCGAAGGAGGTACGGGCTTCGTCCCAGCGCCCCATCTCCGCGAGGAAGATGCCCTCATGGAGACCGAGGGAGACGTCCTGCTCGACACCACGGGCGACGGTGCGAGCGCGCTGCACCTGGGCCAGGGCGCGCTCGTACTCGAGGTTCTCGTAGAGCTGCACGGCGGCCGCGAGGTAGCGCTGGAAGTCATCCGCGGCGAGCGCGGAGCGAAGCGGGCTGCCCACGAGCAGCAGGCAGAGGACGAGCCACGAGGAGGCTCGAAGGGGACTTGGAGACATGGCGCGGGATACTAAGCCAGGCGGCGTAAGTCCTGTCAGGGGGGCCCCGGGCGCGAGCAGGAGCAACTCTGACAGTCAAACCCGTTCGTCCGGCGCGTAACCGGACGGCCGCCCTTCTCGGGTTCCGCTCGTGACCGAGCGAACATGACACGCTCTCTCCGGGCTCCGTTGAACTGACGGCGCGATTCACCGCCAGTCCGGAGGAGCCCAGCCGACGCGGGGCAACGGGTAACCCTCGGGGCCCTGCAGCACGGTCTCGAAGCGCGGGTCGTTGAGCACCACGCTGCCGGGGCTCGTGTCCACCTTCACGGGGTCCACCCTGGCGCCACGCATGGGCAGCTTCGCGTACGTCGGGATGCCGTACTGGTGCAGGCCATCCACCGCCACGCCGCAGATGGGCAGCGAGGTGCCATCCGGCAGATGGAGTTGGTCGAACTGCATGTAGAGGCGATGGGGCAGCGTCATCGCCTGGCCGGAAATCATCACGCGCATTTCCTGCCCCTTCACCTCGGCGAACATGGAAGCGGTAACGGGGCCTGGTTTGACGTTGATGGAGCCGCCCTCCTCGATGGAATCGTCCGAGGCCGGAGTGCCCGTCTTCAGGAAGGAGGGGTTTTCCCGTGGAGCGAAGCCCAGCTTGACGGGAGTGGCGCGGGACTCGAGGGAGCAGCTCGCGAGGTAGGTGATGGGATCGGGCCGCGAGGGCACGGTGACACACCCGGCGAGCTGCGCGACGGCCACTCCCAGCAACTGGGTGAGCAGCGCGCACAGACGAGAGGGTGGCTGAGCCGGGGAAGAGGAGCTGGTGGATTCGGGAAGGGGAGCGGGGGACACGGTCTGCGTTCCTTTCACGGAAGGCGCCGGAGGAGCCGGCGCGCGGAGGAGCGTCCACCCTATGCCGAGCAACCCCAGGACGAGCGCCAACGCCACGAGGCGCACGGGCCACCGGAGCACCCGCCAGACACGCGTGAGCAGATGAGCCGCCTCTGAAGGCGATGACTCTGGCCCCGGGTTCTCCTCCAGCATGTCCACGTCTGGAAATGGCGCCAGTCCACGCTCGCCATCAGAGGGACGCCGGGCCGGGGCCTGCCAGGGGGCGGTATGTCCCTCCTGTTCGCGCAGCCGCTCCAATTCCTCGCGCACGGCCCGGGCGCTCGGAGGGCGCTGCTCGGGCTCCTTCGACAGCAACCGCAGGGCCAGGGCGCACAGCGAAGCGGGTGCCTCGGGAGCGAGCCGCTGGGGTTCGGGGGGAGGCGAGGACGCGATGGCGACCAGCAACTGCTCCAGCGGCAGCCGGGGGTTGAAGGGGTGGCAGTTGGTGAGGGTCTCGTAGAGCAACACGCCAAAGGCATACAGATCGGCGGCGGGCAGGGCCTCCAAGCGAGAACCCTGACGTGCCGCCTCGGAGACCAGGAAGGCGATGGCCTCGGGTGGCTGACAGTGGAGCGTGCCTGGCGCGAGCCCCTCCGTCAGCGCGCGAGCCCACGGCAGGTGCACCGCGCCGAAGTCGATGAGGAACGGCTGGTCATCCTCGTGCCGCACCAGCAGGTTGTCCGCCTTGATGTCCCGGTGGCACACGCCGCGCGCGTGCAGGGACTCCAGCGTCTCCAGCACGCCACACAGCACGCCCACCGCCCGGTACAGCGAGGCCTGCTCGCGCCACCGCCACGCATGAAAGGTGCTCCCGGCGACGTAGGGTGTGACGAACCACGCATAGCCTGTCTCCGGCTCGGGCCACCGCCCCCACTCGATCACTGGCAGCAGGTGAGGGTGCTCCAGGCACTCCAGCGAGAGCACCTCGCGGCGCATCCAGGCATCCACCCGGTCCTCATCCACCTCCGATGCCGGCTGGGCGGCCATCTTCAGGGTGTAGTGCCGACCCGCGCGCTCCACGAGGAACACGAAGGCGAAGCCTCCCACGCCCAGCCGGCGGACGATGCGGAAGTCCCGCACGACGTCCCTCGCGCGGAGCTGGTTCGGGTGCAGCGGACGCCTCACGGGGACACCGGCCCCTCTCTCCCCGGGAGCGGCTGGAACTCACCCGGGACGTCCTCTCCATCCAGGGCCAGCTCCAGGCGCGAGGCCTCCTCTGGAAGCTGGCTGGTGAACACGTGGTGCTGGCGTCCCGCGCCCACCCGTCCAGAGACGAGACGGGCGGACCACTCCAGCCAGGAATCATCCGCGAGCACCGTCCGCAACCGCACCTGCACCAACCTCCAGGGAGGAGCACCTTCTCCACTGCCCCTCACGGACACGGTGGAGAAGAAGCGTCGGCCCATCCAGAGCACGGAGTCGACCTGCGCGCGCGAGCGCCCCGCGTGGAGTTCCACCACCTGCTGGGGTAGGGCAAGCGTGGCGCGAGCATCCGGCGCATCCAGGAGCTGGAGCGCCATGGCCTCGGAGGCGTCCTCTAAAGAGTCCGAGAGAGCGAGCACCACGCGCACCCGCGCATCCACCTCGCCACGCCGGGTGACGAGCGAGAAGCGAAGGGATTCGGAGCCAGGCACGGCATCCAAGGTGAGGAGCACCTGCTCGCCCTCGGAGAGGGGAGAGGTGGGAACGAGGACCCACGAGTCCGCGCTCACGGGGACGAGTTGGATGCGCGCCTCGCCCGCCGGGAGCCTCGGGGAGCCTCGCGCCAGCGGCGGTTCGAACTGGACGAGCGTGGGCAACCCCACGGCCACATGCAGGGACAGGGGAGGAGCCTCGCCGGGACGTGAGGAGACCACGAGCGTGCGCCTGCGGAGCACGGGTGCGCCGAGCCCCTCGCGTGCGGCGGCCGGGAGGGAGGACAGGAGACACAGGAGGAGGAGCCAGGACCCGAAGCGCACGCGAGGCCTCCACGAAAAGGGGGGCACGGTAGGAGAAGGCCGCGCACGAGGGCAAGCGAGAAACCACTTTTGCCGTCACCCTGGTGGAAATGACCTGATGGATGACGGCCGGACCCGCGTGCAACCGGGCTGGAGACCCGGAATCACGTCGAGCACGTAACCTTTCCAGGCATCTTGGGCTACAGGATACGAGAAGTAGTGTATAGCCTGCGGGCATGAACACGGAATCCAGCGGGGCACCGGCACCCGCGCAGCAAGAGACCAGTGACTCCAGCGGGGCACCGGCACCCGCCCGGCAAGAGACCCATGAGCCCAGCGGAGCACCGGGCCCTGCACAGCAAGAGACCAGTGAGTCCAGCGGCGCACCGACACCTGCGCGGCAAGAAGAGGTCAGTGAGTCCAGCGGAGCGTCGGAACCTGCACGGCAGGAGGCCCTTGAGTCCCGCGGAGCGCCAGAACCCGCGCGGCAAGAGACCGGTGCATCCAGCGGCGCCCCAGAACCCGCGCGGCAGGAGGCTAGCGCGGAGAGCAAGCCTCCGGACGCGAGCGCCAGCGGCGAGAAGCGCAAGGCGACGTACGCGGACCTGGAGACGATACCGTTCGACCACGTGGCGGAGCTGGTGGACGGCGAGCTGTACGCGTGTCCCCATCCAGGCGCGGCGCACATGGTGACGGCGACGGAGCTGTTCGGAGAGCTGGGAGGACCGTTCAGCAAGGGCCGGGGAGGGCCGGGAGGGTGGCGGCTGATGTTCGAGCCGGAGCTGCACCTGGGCGAGGACGTGCTGGTGCCGGACCTGGGGGGCTGGCTGCGAGAGCGCATGCCGCAACCGCTGGGAGGAGCGACGCTGCGGCTCGCGCCGGACTGGCTGTGCGAGGTGCGCACCGCCACGTCGCGGGCGTTGAACTGGGAGACGAAGCTGCGGCTCTACGCACGAGCGGGAGTGCGGCACGTGTGGAAGGCGGACCCGGAGACGCGCACGCTGGAGGTGCTGCGCCTGGAGGAGACGGGCTACCAGCTGCTCGCCACCCACCAGGGCGACGGCCTCATCCGCGCCGAGCCCTTCGAGGCCCACGAGCTGGACCTGAGCCTCATCTGGGACGAGTGAGCGGACCGGGGAGTGGCGCGCGCCGGAGGACGTGCCCTTCCCGTACGGTGCCACCATGCCCCGCTGGTTCAACACCGCTGGTCCGTGCCGGCCGGACCGCCACTACATGCTGCCGGCCCTGCGGCGCCTCCCCGAGTTGCGCCGGCTCATCGACCCACAGGGCTATTTCGTCCTCCATGCTCCTCGGCGGTTGGGCAAGACGACGGCCATGCTCGCGCTGGCCCGCGAGCTCACCGCCGAGGGCCCCTACCTGGCCGCACTGGTCTCCATGGAGGTGGGGGCCGCCTTTCCCAGTGACACTGGAGCGGCCGAGGCCGCCATGCTCGAGAGCTGGCGCCTGGCGATGCGCGCCCAACTCCCCCCCGAGTTGCAACCCCCGCCCTTCCCGGAGGCACCCGCGGGCAGCCGTATCGGCTCCGCGCTGTCGGCCTGGGCCGAGTCCTCTCCGAGGCCCCTCGTCGTCTTCCTGGACGAGATCGACGCGCTCCGGGACGAGGTCCTGCTCTCCGTGCTTCGCCAGCTGCGCGATGGCTACCGCAACCGCCCCGAGCACTTCCCCGCGTCGCTGGCGCTCATCGGGCTACGGGACGTGCGCGACTACAAGGTGACCTCCGGCGAGAGGGCTCACCTGGGAACGTCCAGTCCGTTCAACATCATGGTGCGCTCGCTCACGCTGCGGGACTTCACCGAGGAGGAGGTCGCCGAGCTCTACGCCCAGCACACGCGGGACACGGGCCAGCGCTTCGAGCCCGAGGCCCTCGCACGAGCCTTCGAGCTGACACAGGGCCAGCCCTGGCTGGTCAACGCCCTGGCCCGGGTCGCCGTCGAGGAGCTCGTCCCCGACACCGCCCGGCCCATCCGCCGCGAGGACATCGAGCGCGCCAGGGCGGTACTGGTGGAGCGCCAGGAGACACACCTGGACAGCCTGGCCGAGCGCCTGCGCGAGCCTCGCATCCGCGCCATCCTCGAGCCCATGCTGGCGGGTGGACTGCTGGGGGAGGTGCCCGAGGATGACAGGCGCTTCGCCATCGACCTGGGCCTGCTGCGCCGCGATGCCCAGGGCACGCTGGAGGTGGCCAATCCCATCTACCGGGAGATCATCGTGCGCCAGCTCTCCAGCGGAACGCGTGACACGCTGCCGCCCCTTCAGCCCACGTGGAAGAGGGAGGATGGGCGTCTGGACACGGAGCGCCTGCGGGACGCCTTCCTCGCCTTCTGGCGACAGCACGGCGAGCCACTGCTGGCCACCGCGCCGTACCACGAGATCGCTCCCCACCTGGTGCTGATGGCCTTCCTGCACCGGGTGGTGAACGGAGGCGGCTCCATCGAGCGCGAGTACGCCATCGGCCGGGGGCGGATGGACCTGTGCGTGCGCTACGGGCCGGACACGCTGGCCATCGAAATCAAGGTCTGGCGAGACAAGGAGCCGGACCCGCTGGCCGAGGGACTGACCCAGCTCGACGGCTACCTGGAGGGATTGGGCCAGGAGACAGGCTGGCTGGTCATCTTCGACCGCCGGACGGGGCAGCCGACGCTGGCCGCGCGCACGCGAGCCGAGCAGGCCACCACGCCCGGGGGACGCACCGTCACGCTCATCCGGGGTTGAGCGGGCCCGAGAAGACACCGGGCCCGGAGCCGGTACGAGGCCCCGGGCCCGGAGGCTACGGCAGCAGGGGGATGCGCCAGGGCTCCTGGCCGGACATCTCATCGGAGGCGGAGACGTAGAGGCTGTCGCCGACCTGGGTGAAGTACAGGGGCCACGAGGAGACGCTGGAGGGCGCGAGGTTCGCGAGCAGCCGGGTACCCGCCCCGGTCCCATCCGACACCCACGTCTCCATGCCATTCACGCCATCATCGGCGCGGAACGCCAGCAGGCCGCTGGGGAGGACGGTGAACATCGGCGCGGGGTCCAGTCCGTTGGTGGGACCGGGCCGGATGTCGCGGACGAGCACCGTGCCCTCGGCCGTGCCATCGCTCTTCCACAGCTCGCCGCCGTGCGCGGTGTCCCCGGCCCGGAAGAAGAGCGAGCCATTGAAGGCCACCAGGCTGTCGACCCAGCGGAAGGAGCCGACGACGAGCGTGCCCTCGGGCGTCCCATCCGTGCGCCACAGCGAGTTGTTGGCGGAGAAGAAGAGGACGCCGCCCACGTCGGTGGGCTTCACGCTGGGACGGGAGCTCGAGGTGGGGAAGGTGACGGGCAGCCGCACCGTGCCGGCGGCGGTGCCATCCGAGCTCCACAGGCCCCACTGCGACGTGGCCTCCTGGGCGACGAAGAAGACCCGGCCCCCCGAGGCCGTCAGCTCCATGGGGTTGGAGCCCGTGGCCCCCGCGACGACGTTGGCCACGAGCGAGGTGCCGGCGGCGGTGCCATCGCTCTTCCACAGCTCGCGCCCGTTCACCCCATCATCGGCGGTGAAGAAGAGCGTGCCGCCGGCCCAGGCCATGGACAGGTCATAGCTGCTGCTCCCCAGGCCGCTGGAGGTACCGGGGCGGATGTCCTTCACGAGGACGGTGCCGGCGGCGGTGCCATCGCTCTTCCACAGCTCCTGGCCGGCGGTGGAGGAGTAGCCCCTGAAGAAGATCGTGCTCCCACCCACCAGGAGCTGCCCGGGGTAGATGCTGTCGGTGCCGGGCGCGGCGTCGGCGACGATGCGGGTGCCGGCGGCGGTGCCATCGGTGGTCCACAGCTCGATGCCGGTGGCCGACTCGCTGGCGGAGAAGTAGAGCTGCCCGCCCATCTTCACCCACTCGGAGGTGTTGGCGAAGAAGGGGGAGGCGGAGCCCCGGACGCGCACGGTGCCGGCGGAGGAGCCATCGCTCTTCCACAGGTCATACCCGGTGCCGTCGTTGCCGCGGAAGTACAGCGAGCCACCGAGCTCCGTCAGCAGGTTGGGCGAGGAGGACCTGGGCTGGCGGGAGATGTCTCGCACCATCGAGGTGACGGAGCCATCGGTGCGCCACAGCTCGCGGCCGTTGGGGCTCTCGTTGGAGTCGAAGAGGAGGACATTGCCCAGGGCGGCCATCTTCCGGGGCAGGCCGCCATCGGGAGGAGTGACGTAGCGGAGCGTCCACGTGCCCGAGGCCGTGCCATCGCTGCGCAGGAACGAGTAGGAGTTCGAGCCGCCCGCGATGTGGAAGTACACCATGTTGTCGGTGGCGGTGAGCAGGAGCACGTACTGGTAGAAGCCGAGCGGGAGGTCGACGACGCGCCAGGTGCCGGCGGCGGTGCCATCGCTGCGCCACAGGTCGCCACCCGAGGTGCTGTCATCGGCGACGAAGTAGAGCACGCCGCCCATCTTCACCGTCAGACGGGGGCCCGAGTTGGAGGCGCCGGCGCGGATGTCCTTCACGAGGACGGTGCCGGCCTCGGTGCCATCGGTGCGCCACAGCTCGTTGCCACTCACGCCGTTGTTGGCGGAGAAGTAGAGGGCGCCCCCCAGGTCGACCAGGTACGAGGGCTCGGAGCTGGTCGAGCCCGGCCAGAGGTCCTTCACGCGCACGGTGCCGGCCTCGGTGCCATCACTCTTCCACAGCTCGCGCCCGCTCACGCCGTCATCGGCGGTGAAGTAGAGGGCGCTGCCCACGGCGCGCAGGGACTGGGGCGAGGAGGCGGCGGAACCGGGGCGGATGTCGCGCACGAGCCGGGTGCCCTCGGCGGTGCCATCGCTCAACCACAGCTCGGTGCCCGTCACGCCGTCATCGCGGGTGAAGAAGAGGAACCCACCGGCCGCGGTGAGGTTGGAGAGGTAGGTGCCGGCGGAGCCGGGGTTGAGGTCCTTCACGAGCCGGGTGCCCTCGGGGGTGCCATCGGTCACCCACAGCTCGGAGCCATTCACGCCATCGGTGGCGGTGAAGAAGAGCGAGCCGCCCACGACGGTGAGGTTGGAGGCGCCGCCGGAGGTGGCGCCGGGGATGAGGTCCACGACGCGCCAGGTGCCCTCGGGGGTGCCATCGGTGCGCCACAGCTCGTAGCCGGAGCCGGGCTCCTGCGCGGAGAAGTAGACGATGCCGCCGAGGGTGGCGAAGGAGGAGGGATTGGAGTCGGCCGAGCCCGGGTTGAGGTCCTTGACGAGGACGGTGCCGGCCTCGGTGCCATCGGTCTTCCACAGCTCACGGCCGACGAAGGGGTTGGTGGCGCTGAAGAAGACGGTGTTGCCGGAGGCGGCGAGCTCCTGCGGCGAGCTGGAGCCGGAGGTGTCGAAGCCTGGGACGAAGTCGCGTACCAGCACGGGAGTGCCGGCGGAGAGAGCGGCCGGGAGCTGGCCGTTGGGAGCGGGCTCGGAGGCGCCGCCCTCGGGGCCCGCACAACCGCCGAGCATGGCCATACCGGTGGCCAGACAACCCACTGCATTTCGAATACGTGTCATGGTGATGAGCTTCCCCCTCGATGGAACGGGCTCCCGGGAGGGGAGCCACGCTGCGCGCGAGCCACGGGACGAGGCCTGCGCGGGCTCGCGCACGGACGGAGGTATAGGTTCTCTGTCTGACAATTCGAGAAGGGTGGGGGTGGAATGCACGGGGAGTGCGGCCCACTGTTTCCGCGAGGCGAGCAGTGAACAGGCGGACACTGCGGACGAATGTCTGGCGGATAGCGGATGAACAGGGAATCCAGCACTTCCCCGTAGGGGTCCGGGTGAGCACAGTGGGGTGCCACCTGGGGGCAGGACAGAATGAAGCTGGGCAGGTATCAGGTGCTCGACAAGCTCGCGACCGGAGGCATGGCCGAGGTGTACCTCGCGCGAGCCACGGGGCCGATGGGCTTCGAGAAGGAGCTGGTGGTCAAGCGCATCCTCCCGCACCTGGCGTCGGACGAACGGTTCGTGGAGATGTTCCTGGCGGAGGCGCGGCTGGCGGCGCGGCTCAACCATCCGAACATCGTTCAAGTCTTCGACTTTGGAGAGGCGGACGGCACCTGGTACCTGGCGATGGAGTACGTCGACGGGTTGAACCTGAAGGTGCTGTTGAAGCGGGCGAGGGAGGCGGGGGTGGAGCTGCCGCCGGCGAGCTGCGCGCGCATCATCGCCTCGGTGTGTGAGGGCCTGGCGTACGCGCACGAGCGGACGGACCCGGCCACGGGCGAGCCATTGGAAATCATCCACCGGGACATCAGCCCGGACAACATCCTGCTGTCGCGAGACGGAGCGGTGAAGGTGGTGGACTTCGGCATCGCGAAGGAGGCGGGCCAGGAGCTCCGGACGCAGACGGGGGTGGTGAAGGGGAAGCTGGCGTACATGCCGCCGGAGCGCTTCCGGGGAGTGGAGACGGACCGCCGGATGGACGTGTACGGGCTGGGGGTGGTGCTCTACGAGCTGCTCACGGGGCACAAGCCGTACGAGACGGACTCGGGGGGCGAGTTGGTGAGGGCCATCCTGTACGAGCAGCCGGTGCCGGTGACGAAGTGGAGGCCGGAGCTTCAGCCGGCGCTGCGGCGCATCCTGGAGCGGGCGATGGCGAAGGAGCGCGAGCACCGCTATGCGGACTGCCGAGCGCTGCAGGCGGACCTCGAGCGGTTCATCCTGGGCACGGGGGAGCCGGTGGGGGCGTGGCAGCTGTCGAGGCTGCTGGCGCGGGTGATGGAGAAGCGCGGGGAGGAGAAGACGGTCGTCGAGAGTGGAATGACCGGGTCCCAGCAACAGCAGCGGACTCCGACGCCGAGACCCATGCAGCGCGTGCCGGCATTGCCGTGCGAGACAGTGGCGCCGGTGGCGCTGCGGATGAAGAAGGAGGGCACGACCCGACCGGAGGCGGCGGACGCGGTGACGCTGAGGGAGAGGGCGCCGCAACGGTCGGAGGCGCCCACCATCCGGCTGGAGAAACCGCCCCAGTTGCAGGAGCCCCGGCCGGCGGCGGGTGCGCCGGTGGAGGCGCCCTCGGAGAGCGCCCAGCGCCGCTCGCAGCTGAGGAAGACGGGAGCGGGAATCATGCTCCTGCTCGCACTGGGGGCCTGCGCGTTCCTGTGGAGCGAGGAGCCCGCCCAGGCGGAGCCCCTGACGGCCCAGGTGACCAGCGAGGGATGACGCGGGCGAGTTCTTCTCCGCTCCCACGCTCGCCCGGGAGGCAGCGGCCCGTGGGCACGTGAAGAATGGTGACCTTTCCAGTCACCCAGGGCTACACAACGTTTGGAATCGGGTGTAGTGTGCCCGTATGAGCACCGAAGCCAGCAGTGTGCCCTGGAGCTCCCTTGAAGAGGCCCGCCCGGCTGCCCATGCTCGGGACATGGGCGGAGGGCAGAAGCGCAAGGCGACCTACGCGGACCTGGAGGCAGTGCCTCCACACCGCGTGGCGGAGCTGGTGGACGGCGAGCTGCACGTGAGCCCCCGGCCGGCCTCGCCGCACGCGCGGGCGGCGGGGAGGCTGAACGCGCAGCTCGATGGACCCTTCGATCAGGGGAGGGGTGGCCCTGGCGGCTGTCTGCTGCTCTTCGAGCCCGAGCTGCACCTCGGCGAAGACGTGCTGGTGCCGGACCTGGCTGGCTGGCGTCGCGAGCGCATGCCGAAGATGCCCCAGGTGGTGGGCTTCACCCTGGCACCGGACTGGGTCTGCGAGGTGCTCTCCCCGTCCACGGCGGTGCTGGACCGCGAGAAGAAGATGAGGGTCTACGCCCGGGAAGGCGTGCGCCACCTGTGGCTGGTGGACCCACTGCGCCAGGAGTTGGAGGTGTACGGGCTGGAAGACGGCCGGTGGAAGCGCCTGGGCACGCACGGCGGACAGGAGCGGGTGCACGCCGAGCCCTTCACGCCCCTGCAACTGGAGCTGGGCCTGCTCTGGGCGCGCTGAGACGTGTGAGACCCGTGGTACACCGCCCTCGTCTGGCGCCGAGGTGGGCACCCTTCGAGGAACGACATGGCCACGAAAGCCCGGGGAAGAGCACAGCTGGGAAAGCGCAAGCGGGCTGGCTCGCACAAGCAGCAGACCCCTCTGCCCGTGTACTTCGTCTCGTTGACCCTCGAGAACGTGCGCTGCTTTGGACCACCCCAGACCCTGCGGCTTTCCACGAATGAGGGACGCCCGGCGAGATGGACGGTGATTCTGGGCAACAACGGCATGGGCAAGACGACCCTGCTGCAGGCGCTCACCACCTTCGAGCCTGCTCTGTTCGATCCGAGCTCCGCCGAGCCTTCTCCCTACGTGCCCAAAGGGTACTTCCGGCGCCAGCGCCTGCCCGGGTATCCCATTCGTCATCAATCCGATGGGGCCCGTCTGTCAGCCGAGCTCAAGGCTGGAAGGTTGATGGCGGCGAAGGGCGGTCAGGAGCATCCCGCCCGATTCCGGTATGCATTGAAGGTGAGCGAAAGGGGAACCTACTCGCAACACATCGAAGACGAGTTCCCCGAGTCCCTCCTCAACCTGGTGTGTTACGGCTATGGAGCGACCCGCCGGATGGGAGCTGGCTCGTTGTCCGCGCTGAAGGAGGCACAGCCCAGCGACAGTCTCTTCCTCGAGGACGTCCCGCTGCGCAATGGGGAAGAGTGGCTCCTGCAAGCGGACTACGCGGCCAGCAAGGAGTCCATCGAACGGGGAAGAACGAGCGGAGCCCGGGAGAGGAGGGATCGCATCAAGCAGCTCCTGATCGACCTGCTCCCCGAGGTGAGCGACCTGCGCTTCGCTCCACCCGATGCGCGCAACCCCTCGGCCCGGGTGGAAGTGCGGACCCCGTACGGCTGGGTACCGATACGGGATTTGAGCCTGGGCTACCGCACGCTCATCGCCTGGATGGTGGATCTCGCCAGCCGCCTCTTCGAGCGCTATCCCGACAGTCCCAATCCATTGGCCGAGCCGGCGGTGGTGCTCGTGGATGAAATCGATCTCCACCTGCATCCCACGTGGCAGCGCAAGCTCATCGGCTATCTGACCGAGCGTTTCCCCAACACGCAGTTCATCGTGACCGCGCACAGCCCGCTCGTGGTCCAGAGCGCGACGGATGCGAACATCGTGGTCCTCCGGCGCGAGGGGGACCACGTCGTCATCGACAACGACATGGAATCCATCCAGGGCTGGCGGGTGGACCAGATCCTCACGAGTGACCTGTTCGGGCTGAAGAGCGCCCGGCCGCCGCAGCTCGAGAAGTTCCTCGCGGAGCGGACCGCGCTCCTGTCCAGACCGCGCCTGACGCCCAGGGACAAGGCCAGACTGCGGGAGCTGGACGAGGCCATCGGGCCATTGCCCGCGGGAGAGACGAGCACCGAGCTCGAAGCGCTCGAGCTCATCCAGCGCGCCGCCTCGCGCCTGCGGGATGGACGGGAGTGATCCGCGTCCGAAAGCCAGCCGAGCCCCCCGAGGTCCTTCGCTCGAAGGGCGCGAGTGCCCGGCGCGCCATGAGCACGGCGTACTCGCGTGCCCGGAGGAGCTACGAGAGCGGCAGGAAGTCGTTCGACTTCGACCCGGACATCTACGGACACGAGACCGTCAAGCAGGCGCTCCTGGAGGCGCAGCACGGCAAGTGCGCCTTCTGTGAATCGAAGCTCACGCACATCGCCTACGGAGACGTCGAGCACTTCCGTCCCAAGGGCGGGTGGCGTCAGGAGGAAGAGGAGCCACTGCGCCGGCCCGGCTACTACTGGCTCGCCTATGAGTGGGCGAACCTGTTCCTGGCCTGCACGCTCTGCAATCAGCGGTTCAAGAGGAACCTCTTCCCTTTGGGGACTCCCGCGCGGCGCGCACGGAGTCACTCAGAGGAGGTGTCGGCGGAAGACCCGCTGCTGCTCGACCCCGCGGTGGACGACCCCGAGGCCTTCATCTCGTTCCGGGAGGAAGTGCCTTACGCCGTGGGAGGCAGCGCTCGCGGCGAGGCGACGATCCACCTCCTGGGGCTCGGGCGGGAAGCGCTCGCGGAGCGACGCAGAGACCGACTGGCCTACGTGAAGGCGCTCCAGAAGCTCATCAAGCTTGGGGCTCCGGAGGCCACGGAGGCACGGAAGCTCCTCCAGCGTATGCAGCAGGACTCGGCGGAGTACGCCGCGATGGTCCGCGCCTTCCTGCGCTGATGCCTGGAAACACGACGGGTGAGCACGGTGGCAACCCGAGGGACCGCGCTACCCTCACCCCGTCCCTCTCCCAGAGGGAGAGGGGAAGTGACCCGGGAGCCTCCTTTTGTGCTCCCACGCTCGCCCGGAAGGCAGCGGCCCGCCGGAGCCCCGGAAGGAGATCACCTTCACGGTCATCCAGGGCTACACAACGTTTGAAGTTGGGTGTAGTCTGCTTGTATGAGCACCGAAACCAGCGGTGTGCCTTGGAGCCCCCTTGAAGAGGCCCGCCCGGCTGCCCATGCTCGGGACATGGGCGGAGGGCAGAAGCGCAAGGCGACCTACGCGGACCTGGAGGCAGTGCCTGCCCACCTCGTGGCGGAGCTGCTGGACGGCGAGCTGCACGTGAGCCCCCGGCCGGCCTCACCGCACGCGCTCGCGGCGGCGGTCCTGCACGGTGAGCTTCACGGGCCCTTCCACCGGGGACGCGGTGGCCCGGGAGGCTGGCTGCTCCTCATGGAACCCGAACTGCACCTGGGCGAGGACGTGCTGGTGCCGGACCTGGCCGGCTGGCGTCGGGAGCGCATGCCGGAGATGCCCCGGGTGGTGGGCTTCACCCTGGCGCCGGACTGGGTCTGCGAGGTGCTCTCCCCCTCCACGGCGGTGCTGGACCGGGAGAAGAAGATGAGGGTCTACGCCCGGGAGGGCGTGCGCCACCTGTGGCTGGTGGACCCGCTGCGCCAGGAGCTGGAGGTGTACGGGCTGGAAGACGTCCGGTGGAAGCGCCTGGGCACGCACGGTGGACAGGAGCGGGTACACGCCGAGCCCTTCACACCTCTTCAACTGGAGCTGGGCGCGCTCTGGGAGGGCTGAGGCCACCTACCTGGGCAGCAGGTAGTTCCCCTTGCTCGGGATGACATGGCGCACGCCGCCGCGCGGGTCCTCCATGTCTCCCCGGTAGCGAGGGATGACGTGCACGTGCAGGTGGAACACCGTCTGCCCCGCGGCCTCTCCCACGTTGAAGCCCACGTTGTACCCGTCCGGCCGGTGGCTCGTGTCCAGCTCGCGCCGCACCTCGTCCACCAGCTCGAAGAGGGCGTGCTGCTCCTCCTGCGAGGCCTCGAACCAGGTGGCCACCAGCCGGTGGGGAATCACCAGCGTATGCCCCGGGCTCACCGGGTTGGCGTCCCGGATGGCGAAGGCCAGCCGGTTGGACGCGACCCACCGTTCCCGGGGGACCTGTAAGAAGGAGGAGGACGACATGAGGGGCTCGACGCGAGGATAGACCTACGCGGCGGCCTCCCGGAACTGCCGTTCGACGACTTCCGTCATCGCGTCGCGGGCGCGCTTGCCCTGGTGGGTGACGAGGTACACCTGGTGGCAGATGGGCAGCTCCACCCCGGTGCGCTGCGAGAGCGCATGCGCGCTCAGGGCCGTCTTCACGCCCTCGATGGAGGGCTTCTTGATGGAGCGCAGGATGTCCTCCAGGGCGCGGTCCCTGGCCAGCTCGAAGCCCACCTGCCAGCTCCGGGACAGCTCCCCGGTGCAGGTGAGCACCAGGTCCCCCATGCCGGACAGCCCGCTGAGGGTGCGCGGGTTGGCGCCCAGGTGCACGGCCAGCCGCGAAATCTCCTCCAGCCCCCAGGTGATGAGGGAGGCGCGCGTGTTGAATCCAAAGCCCAGGCCCTCGGTCATCCCCACCGCGAGGGCGATGACGTTCTTCAACGCCCCGCCAATCTCCACCCCGATGACATCCGTGGTGGTGTAGGTGCGGAGCGTCTCGGTCTGGAACAGCCGCTGGCAGTCGCGCGCCACCTGCTCGTCGCGGGCGGCGATCGTCACCGTGGTGGGCTGCCGCCGGGCCAGCTCCTGGGCGAAGGAGGGACCGGACAGCAGGGCGATGAAGGGGTGGAAGGACGGGGGCAGACAGTCCTCCAGCAGCTGCGTCATGGTGAAGAGCGTCCCATTCTCGAGCGCCTTGGACACGGTGAGGAGGGGAACGCCGGACGGCAGGTGGGGGAGGGCGGCGCGCATCACCTCGCGGGTGACGTGCGAGGGGACGGCGGACACCACGAGCCGCGCGCCCTCCAGCGCCTCCTCCATGGACAACGTGGCGCGGATCCTCGGTGAGAGGGGAATGCCGGCCAGGTAGACGCCATTCTCGTGCCGCGCGTTGACGCTGGCCACCACCTGCTCGTTGCGGCCCCAGAGCCAGACCTGGTCGCAATGCACGGCCAACACGTTGGCCAGCGAGGTGCCAAAGGGGCCGGAGCCGAGAACGCAGACACGCATGAGCCGTCTTCCCCCCGCGGACTACCTGGGCTGCGCCGGCTTCGGAAGCAGACTCGGCGCGAGCGCGAAGGCCTCGTCCACGGTCTTCACGAAGCGGGTGACGTGGGCCTTGAGCCAGCGGCGCCCCTGGATGGTGGAATCCCCCACGATGGCCACCACGGGGATGCCCGCCTCGGCGGCGTAGACGATCTCCATCAGCGAGCCGACGTACTGCCAGTTGGGGCGCGCCAGGTCGACGATGAGCAGATCCGACGCCTCGATGAACTTGCGCTCGGTCTCGACGAGATAGGCATTGAGCCGGTCCTCGGGCAGGTCGATCTCCTTGAGCGACTTCTCGAGGAGCTCGTACATGGAGAACAGGGTGGCCTGGGGGCAGTGGCGGGCGAGCGTGGCGCGGGCCTGCTGGATGTTCTCCTTCACCTCGGCGGTGGAGAGATCCTCGATGGCGTGGGCGTAATAGATGCCGCGAGGGGTGATGCCCGCGTCGCGGAACATGCGCACCGTCTTGACCGAGTCATCCTCCATGGGGTGGTGCTGCCAGTTCCAGCGGTCGCCCTTGCCGCTGCGCTCGGCGAGCACCTGGCGGACGAACTGGGAGGAATAGGCGGGCGGGGTGAGGACGTAGTGCGCGCCGTCCGGGTTGCGGACGTAGATGTAATTGTCGGCGGTGCCGGACTCACGCACCTGCCGCAGCTCGTGCATGGCCTCGATGCGCCGCGCCTCGCACGACAGCCGGGTGGCGAGATCCGCGGCCAGGTCCATGTCCACGGGCAGAAGGTGCAGGTGGAGATGATCCACACAGCAGGCCTTGAGGCCACAGTCGAGCGTGGTGCCATGCTCGAACACCACCCAGCGGGTGGCGGGGGTCTGCTTCTGGACCAGGGAGAGCACGGATTCGATCTCCCGCTGCACCTGGTCCGCCTGGGGCGCCTTCAGCGTGGCCACCGAGCTGCGATGCCGCTTGGAGACGAGCATCACATAGCCCTCGATGATCGACCCCAGCGCCGGCAGGATGACGTGCTCGTCGGTGGAATGGACGATCATATTGGCTGGATGTCTTTGCCCTTCCTCCGAGATGGCCCAACACAGTCGACATCCATCGAACTGGTTGCGAACTTCCCTCTGGGAAACCTCGCTCAGGATTCCAAACTGATAGAGACGTGAACCGGGATTTCCCGAAGAAGAAGACAAGCCGGACCTCCATGTGATTTGCGGGTCAGTGTTTATGAAGCAATGGCTCATCATCTGTCAACGGTCTGACATACTCCCCGTGACGATTTCTTTGCCGCGCCGTGACAATCCGAGCCCTCTCGAATTCCCATAACGCACCGCGACAGCCGGGAAAAAGCCGACCAGTCGGTAGGTGGGGAGGGATTCAGGGACGCGCCGGATTCAGGCGCCGCGCCAGAAGTAATAACCCGTCATGGCCCAGGCGGTGGCGCCCACGAAGGAGCGGACGCGGGCGGGCTCCACGCGCTGGGCCAGGACGGCGCCGAGGAAGCTGCCGGAGGTGGTGCCCACCGTGACGAGCACGCCGTGCTCCCAGGCGATGGCGTCCGCGCCCACGAAGATGGCGGTGACGAGCCCATTGAGGATGACGCCCAGGACGGACTTGAGGGCGTTGGCCTGGTGGATGTTCTTCAACCCCATGAGGGAGAAGAGGGAGAGCATCAGGATGCCGAGCCCCGCGCCGAAATAGCCTCCATAGATGGAGACGAGGAATTGCAGCACCAGGGAGAGGCCCAGGGGGAGCGGAGGGGCATCGGCCTCCGACACTCCCCGGAGCCTGGCGAGCAACGGTCCCCCGAAATTGAAGAGCAGGGTGGCCGCCAGGAGCATGATGGGGACGAGCGCGCCGAAGGTGGCGCGCGAGCTGTGGAGCAGCAGGACGGCGCCAATGGCGGCGCCGAGCAGGCTCGCGACACTCAATAACGCGGTGAGCCGTCCCAGTCCTTGCATCTCGCGGCGGTAGGCGAGCGCGCTGGCGACATCGCCCGGCCAGAGGGCGACGGTGCTGGTGGCATTGGCACGGATGGGGTCCACCCCGGTGAACATCAACGCGGGGAAGATCAGGAACGTCCCGCCCCCCGCCACGGCCTTCAATGCTCCCGCCCCGAACGAGGCCAGCAGCAGGACGAAACCCTGGACGAATGTCATTGTGCCTCGGGATTCAAGACCCGGTTGCAACTGTCGGAATCACTTCATGGATGTGAATACTATTGACAGCGGGACGAAAACAATTCTTTTTATCCGATGTCAGACAGTGCGGCCATGATGCGCGGGTGACGGTGACACCCGCCGCCGGCCGGATTCCCGAAAGGCTCCCGTGAAGCTTCCCATCTACATGGACAACCATGCCACCACGCCCGTGGACCCGCGGGTGCTGGAGGCGATGCTGCCGTATCTGAAGGAAGAGTTCGGAAATGCCGCGTCGCGTAATCACTCCCATGGACGCAAGGCGGAGGCGGCCGTCGAGAAGGCGCGCGCGCAGGTGGCGGAGCTGATTGGCGCGGAGAAGCGGGAGATCATCTTCACCTCCGGCGCCACCGAGTCCGACAACCTCGCCATCAAGGGCGTGGTGGAGAGCTACAAGGCCAGGGGCGATCATCTCATCACCTTGAAAACCGAGCACAAGGCGGTGCTCGAGGCCTGCAAGCGGTTGGAGCGGACGCGGGCCGAGCACATCGAGGGCTTGAAGAGGTTGCGGCTCTCGGAGCTGAGCGGCCAGGAAGTCACCCCGGAGAATCAATCCGCGCTGGCCGCCCGACACGACTTCGAGCGGGACGAGGTCTTCCAGCGCTGGCTGCGGATGCCAATGCCGGGCGCGCGGGTGACCTATCTGGACGTGGAGAAGGATGGGCGGGTGGACCTGAAGCGGCTCGAGGCGGCGATGACCGACAAGACGCTGCTGGTCAGCGTCATGCTCGCCAACAACGAGATCGGGACGATCCAGCCAGTCAACGCCATCGGGGAGCTGTGCCGGCGCAAGGGCATCCTCTTCCACTGTGACGCGGTGCAGGGCCTGGGGCGGGTGCCCTTCGACGTGGAGGAGGCGAAGGTGGACCTGGTGTCCCTCTCCTCGCACAAGATGTATGGCCCCAAGGGAGTGGGGGCGTTGTACGTGCGAAGCAATCCCCGGGTGCGGCTCGCGCCGATGATCGACGGGGGGGACCAGGAGAAGGGCATGCGCTCGGGCACGCTGAACGTCCCGGCCATCGTCGGCTTCGGGAAGGCGGCGCAGCTGGCCCGGGAGGAGCTCGAGGAGGATTCCTCCCGCGAGCTGCGGCTCCGGGAGCGGCTGCGCCACGGTTTGTTCTCGCGGTTGGAGCTGCTCACGTTGAACGGGTCGCTCGAGCACCGGTTGCCGGGGAACATCAACGTCTCGTTCGCCTTCGTGGAGGGGGAGGCGTTGATGATGGCGCTCAAGGACGTGGCGCTCTCCTCGGGCTCGGCCTGCTCCACGGCCGCGCTGGAGCCGTCCTACGTGCTGAAGGCCTGCGGCGTGGAGGATGACCTGGCGCACTCGTCCATCCGCTTCGGGCTGGGCCGCTTCAACACCGAGGAGGAGGTCGACCACGTGAGCAACCTGGTGGTGGAGAGCGTCCAGCGGCTGCGCGCGATGAGCCCCCGGTACCAGGCCCTCACCGGGGGAAGCCGGACCGCCGCCGCCGTGGGGTGATACGTGCACCAGGGCTCCCCTCCACGGCTCGTCGCGGGCTCGAAGATGCCCGGCTGGATGCGCCACTTCGGCAGGCCAGAGGGGCTGCTGGGCGCGATCGCCGGCCGGCTCATGGCCTGGAAGAACCGCGGGCGCAGCCTGTCGGTGCTCGAGTTGGTGGACCCGCGCCCTGGCGAGCGCATCCTGGAGATTGGCTTCGGCCCGGGTGTCGACATCCACCGCGTCAGCCGCATCGCCGCCTTCGTCGCCGGAGTGGACCGATCCGAGGTCATGCTGCGGCAGGCCAGGCGCCGCAATGCCGAGGCCATCCGCGCCGGCAGGGTCGAGCTGCACGCCGGAGAGGCCTGTTCACTCGCCTTTCCGGATGGCTCCTTCGACAAGGCCTTCTCCATCAACTCCGCGCAGTTCTGGCCCGAGCCCTTCGCCGTCACCCGGGAGCTCCACCGCGTCCTCGAGCCGGGTGGACGCCTCGTGCTCGCGGTGCAACCCCGCTCGAGTGGAGCCAACGCGCGGACCTCCCAGGAGACGGCCGTGGAGCTCGCCGCGCTGCTGAGGGCCAGCGGGTTCCAGGACGTCACCCCGGAGCTCCGGCCCGCGGGTGGGGTGCCCATCGCCTGCGCCATCGCGACGAAGGCGTCGATTTTGGATTGAGGCCCGAAACAGGGGCTCTTAGTAAGCCGTGCCATGAACACCCAGAATCAGGAACAAGGGCTCGAGCTTCGCTCGCGGGTGAGCTCCCAGGGCGAACTGGAGTTGTCACTGGCGCGGGTCGCGATACCGGACCCGGGTCCCGACGAGGTCGTCATCCGGGTCGAAGCCTCGCCGATCAATCCCTCGGACCTGGGCCTGCTGCTGGGCCCGGCCGACCTGTCCACGGCCCGGGCCGGAGGAACGGCGGAAAGTCCCGTGGTCACGGCGACCATTCCGCAGCCGCTGCTGAAGTCCCTGGCGCCGCGGCTGGACAAGTCCCTGCCCGTGGGCAACGAGGGCGCCGGCGTGGTGATCAAGGCGGGCGCCAATGCCCGGGAGCTGCTCGGCAAGACCGTGGCCGCGCTGGGGGGCGGCATGTACTCCCAATTCCGGTTGCTCAAGGCGTCCCATTGCCTGGTCCTGCCGGCGGACGCGACTCCGGCCGACGGCGCTTCTTGCTTCGTCAACCCGCTGACGGCGCTGGGCATGGTCGAGACCATGCGTCGAGAGGGTCACAAGGCGCTGGTGCACACGGCCGCCGCCTCCAACCTCGGGCAGATGCTCCACAAGATCTGCCTCAAGGAGGGCATCGGGCTGGTGAACATCGTCCGGAGCCCGGAGCAGGTGGCGCTCCTGCGCGGCCTCGGTGCGGTCCATGTGTATGACAGCACCTCGCCCACGTTCACGGAGGATCTGACCAGGGCCCTGGTGGAAACCGGCGCCACGCTCGCGTTCGACGCCACCGGTGGCGGGCGGCTCGCCGCGCAGCTCCTGACCTGCATGGAAGCCGCGGCCAACCGCACCGCCACCTCCTACAGTCCTTACGGCTCATCCATCCACAAGCAGGTCTACATCTACGGCAAACTCGAGCCGAGCCCGATCGAGCTCGCGGGCAACTTCGGCATGGCCTGGGGGGTGGGCGGCTGGCTGCTGATTCCGTTCCTGGAGAAGATTGGACCCCAGGCCGCGCAGAAGCTGCGGGAGCGGGTGGCAGCCGAGCTGAAGACCACTTTCGCCAGTCATTACGCCGCGGAGCTCTCGCTGACCGAGGTGCTGCGGCTCGACATGATCGCCCTCTACAGCAAGCGCGCCACCGGCAAGAAGTACTTGATCAATCCCAACAAGTCGAAGTGAGAAGGGTGAGGGCAGTGGCAACCCGAGGGCCGCACGACCCTCACCCCGACCCTCTCCCGGAGGGAGAGGGGAAGTGACTACGGAGCCGGAGGATTGGCCACGGGGGCCTTGGCCTTCTTCTCCGCTCCGGCGAAGTCACCGGCCTTGACCACCAGCACCTTCTTCCAGTCCAGGTGCCGGGCCATGGCGGCGCGCACGTCCTCGGGCTTGAGCTCGCTCATGCGCTTCTCGAAGGCGGCGTCGAACTCCAGCGTGCGGCCGACGTACAGGTACGAGGCGAGCATGCTGGCCAGGCCGCTGTCATTGGCGCGGCCGGTGCGGCGGTACTCGAGCAGACCCGCGCGGGCCTTCTCCAGCTCCTCGGGGGTGAAGCCCTTCTGCAGCACCTTCTCGAGCTCCTCGCGCATGGCCTTCTCCAGCTTGCTGGCGTTCTGCGGGGCGTAGATGGCGTACGAGGAGAAGGTGCCCACGGGGTCCAACGCGCCCGCGGTCAGCGAGCTGCTGACGCTATAGGACAGGCCCTCCTGCTGGCGCACGCGCGTGGCCAGACGCGAGTTGAGGAAGCCGCCACCCATCATGAAGTTGCCGAGCACGAGCGCGGGGTAGTCCGCGTTGTCATCGCGCAGGGCGAGGCCCTGGCCGGCGAGGAAGAAGGCGTTGGCCTTGTCGGGCGTCTCGATGGAGAGCGGCTGGGCGACGGGCTTGTAGGGCTGGGCGACGATGCGCTCGTAGGAGGCGGGGCTCTTCCAGCCCGTGAACAGCTCGGAGACCTGCTTCTTGAGGGCCTCGGCGTCGAAGTCACCCACGGCGGCGAGCTCACCCTGCGAGGCGCCGTAGAAGTCGCGGTAGAAGGACTGGGCCTGCTCGAGGGTGGTGTCCTTGAGACCGGCGAGCGCCTCCTCGAGGGTATCGGAGTAGTAGGGGTGCCCCTTGGCGTAGGGGGAGAGGGCGCGCGAGTAGGCGATGGAGGCCTGGGTGCTGGGCTCGCTGCGCTGGGCCTCGAGGGCGGCCAGACGCTCCTCCTTGAGGAGGGCGAACTCCTTGGCGTCGAAGGAGGGCTCGCGGAGCACCTCGGCGACCAGCTCGAGCACCTTGGGGAGGTGCTGGCGGGGGGCCTCGACGTAGACGTTGGCACCATCGGCGCGGCCGCTCACGTTGACGCGGGCCTTGAACTGGTCGAAGGCGTCCTTGAGCTGCTGGCGGGAGTGCTTCTTGGTGCCGCGCATGAGCATGGCGCCGGCGTACTCGGCGGCATCGGCGCGGTTCCAGAGGGACTTCTCGGTGCCCCAGCGCAGGGTGAAGACGACGGTGGCCATCTCACCGCGGGTCTTCTTGGGGAGCAGGGCGAGCTTGAGGCCGGCGGCCTGCGAGCGCTGCACGCGCTTCTCGATGTTGGAGGGAGAGGGATCGAAGGCCTCGCCCTGGGCGATCTCCCCCTTGCCCTTGTAGCCCTGGAGCATGGCGGCGACGTCGACGCGCGGAGGCAGCTCGGCGCGGTCGGGCTTCGCGGTGGGGATGAACTGGCCGAGGGTGCGGTTGGAGGGCTTGAGGTACTGCTCGGCGACGCGGGTGACGTCGGCGGGGGTGACGGCCTCGACGCGGTCGCGGTGGAGGAAGAGCAGACGCCAGTCGCCGATGGCGGCCCACTCGGAGAGCTGGATGGCGGCGCGCTCGGAGTTGTTGAGCATGAGCTCCACGGACTTGAGCAGGGCGACCTTGGCGCGGTTGACCTCGTCGGCGGTGAAGGGAGTACGGGCGGACTCCTCGACGGTCTTCAGGAGGGTATCGCGGGCGGCATCGAGGGACTGACCCTCGCGGACCTCGGCGGAGAAGGAGAGGACGCCGGGGTCATGGAGCTGGAAGTTGTAGGCGTCGGCGGTGGCGGCCTTCTTGGTTTCGACGAGGGCCTTGTAGAGGCGGCCGGAGGGCTCGTTGCCGAGGATATGGGTGAGGACGTCGATGGCGGCGAAGTCGGGGTGGGCGCCCTGGGGCACGTGGTAGACGGCGGCGAGGGCACTGACGTCACCGACGCGGCGGAGGGTGACGAAGCGCTCGCCGTCCTGGGTGGGCTCCTCGGTGTAGGTGGCGGGGATGGGCTCGGAGGGCTTGCGCAGCCGGCCGAAGGTCTTCTGGACCTCGGCGAGGGCCTTCTGGGGCTCGAAGTTGCCGGCGACGACGAGCATGGCGTTATCGGGGCGGTAGTACTTCCGGTAGAAGGCCTGGAGACGGTCGATGGGGACGTTCTCGAGATCGGCACGGGAGCCGATGGTGGTCTTGCCGTAGTTGTGCCACTCGAAGGCGGCGCTCATGACGCGCTGGGCGAGGATGTTGGAGGGGTCGTTCTCGCCGCGCTCGAGCTCATTGCGGACGACGGTCATCTCGCTGTCGAGGTCCTTCTTGGCGATGAAGCTGTTGACCATGCGGTCGGCTTCGAAGGAGAGGGCCCAGGCGAGGTTGGAGTCGGAGGCGGGGAGGGTTTCGAAGTAGTTGGTGCGATCCAGCCAGGTGGTGCCATTGGGGCGGGCGCCGCGCTGGGTGAGGGCCTGGGGCACGTTGGGGGTGGTGGGGGTCCCCTTGAACAGGAGGTGTTCGAGGAGGTGGGCCATCCCGGTCTCACCGTAACCTTCGTGGCGGGAGCCGACGAAGTAGGTGACGTTGACGGTGACGGTGGACTTGGTGGGGTCTGGGAAGAGGAGGACGCGGAGGCCGTTGGGGAGACGGTACTCGGTGATGCCCTCGACGCTGGTGAAGGGGGCGAGGGAGCCGGGCTTGGACTTGCTCTGAGGAGAGGGAGCGGCCTGAGCGGGGGCAGGAGGGTTGGGCCCCTTGGCGAGAGCGGGAGCGGAGGAGAGGAGGAGGGCCGCGACGAGGAGTCGGAGGCGAGGGGAGAGGAGCATGCGGGGAAAGCCTGCTTTCGCGAGGGAGTTCCGGGACAGCGTGCGGAAGCTACCAACCGGGCATGCCGCGTCCATGTTCCCAAAAGAAGAAAAGGGAGGGAGCGGCTGGGGACGAGGGGAAACGAGGGAGCACGCAGGCGGAGTCGTGCAGGTCCCCTCTCCCTCTGGGAGAGGGCCAGGGTGAGGGTATATCCCGCCTCGGGTTCCAACCCTGGAGCACGTACGGTCTCCCGCTACAAGGCTCATCCCGGCAGTCCCCCCGCCGCCCCTGGTGGCACATGCGACAAGCACGATCTACCCAGGGCAGGAGCGCGTGGCGTAGCCGGGTAGGAGCGGCATTGACAGCGGTCCTGGCCTTTACCGGATGCGCTCCGAGCATGAACCTGCGTGGGGCGGGCTTTCAAAGCTCGCCTTGGGATGACGACTGCAACAACAATCCCGCAGCCTCGAACGGACCAGCCTCCAGAAGACCAGGCAGGCCCACCTCCCAACCTGACCCGATGCCTCGACGCCTGTGCGGCGGGTGGTGAAGTTCTGCGAAGCTTCTGTCGGTCGATCCGCGATCCCAGACTCAAGGCAGGCTGCTGGGGCTTGGAACTCGTGAGCGAGACCGCATGCCGGGGCTGGTGCTTCTTGTACTATGGCAAGAAGTGAGTCCACGACTCCATGGCCACAAGAGCGAAAAGACCCGTCACGAAGAAGAAGGACGCCCAGTCCCGCCCGTTGGGGACCGTCATTGCCGAGCGGTCGCTCACGATCGTCGGGCAGGGTGATTCTCTCGCGCGCATCCGGGTTGGGAAGCCGAGGAAGGACCGCGCGACGAACGACTACTTCTGTCCCTTCATCCTGCTGGGAGTCGGCGAACAGAAGGTCCGCCAGGCCTGGGGCATCGATTCCATGCAGGCGCTCCAGAACGCCTTGCAGGCCATCCGCATCGAACTTGCTTCCCATGCCGACGATTTGAGGTGGGAAGGTGGGCAGGACGGCTGGCTGGGATTTTCCCAGACGCTCCCCGACCTCTTTGGTCCGAAGTTCACCCGTCGTCTGGAGAGATTGGTGGGGCGAGAAACGGACCGCTTCGCGCGAACCCTGGAAGCAGCCAATCAACCCATCAAACGGCTGGTCGGAGGGAAACGGGTCACGATAACGAAATCCCGGCACTGATACCGGAACGAAGACCATGTCCAAGTACTACGAACTACGGGACGACAGGCGTCATCCGGGGAGATGGCATCTCGGCAGCCCCATCGACGAACGGGGGCTGGAGCTGAATCCCTGGCAGTTCTTCAAGGGCAGGCCTCTGGAGTGGGAAGGGAGGCATCGATTCCCGCTCGATGTACCGGGACACCCACTGGACTTCAGCTGGGCCGCCTTCAGCATCCCCGTGGTTCACGGTCGCTTCGTCCAACTCTTCGAACATCTGGGCGTCCAGGAAGTCCAGTTCCTCCCCGTCCAGGTGGAGGGCCATCCTGGACCCTGGTTCATCCTCAATACCCTGCGGACCCTCCGCTGCATCGATGACGCCCGATGCGAGGAAGTGCGGCACTGGCAGCCAGAGGATGGTCAACCGGAGAAGGTGGGAAGGTATCGCTCCGTCACGGGACTGCGCATCGACCCGGCGAAAGTCGAAGGAGCCCGCATCTTCCGCACCTGGGGCTGGTCGCTCGCCCTCATCATCTCGGAAGACCTCAAGGAGGCCCTGGAGCGCGAGGGCCTCACGGGCACGAAGTTCACCGAGGTGTGAAGCGCCGCCTCTCGAATCTGGCTCCGCATCACACGTCAGGTCGAGCAAGCTGTCGCGCCATGAGGACTCCCCTCGCGTTGCCACACATCGCCGTGGCCCTGTTGCTCCTTCTGCCCCTCTCGTGCGCCACGACACCGGATGAAGCCCCGGGCGGCGTACGCCCGGGGGCGCAGCCCAGGGTGGTGAGAACGAGCGAGCTGCCCGGAGGCAGGTTGCGGCTCTCCTTCGAGCCGGTACCTCCCGACCCTGCCCTGGAGCGGCTGCACGTGCAGGAGGCGAGAGCAGTGCTCGCGGCGCTGTACGACGCCCTGCCCGCGAAGGAGAAGTCCCGGCCGCGGCTCGTCCTGGCCTCAACCGGGACGAATCCAGACCCACAGTGGGAGCTGCGCTTGAGGGAGGAGTACCTGTCCAGGTACGGCCCGCCCCTGCTGCCCCTGCCAGAGTCTGTCGAGAACAGCCCCCTCTTCCTGGCCCTGAAGCTCTCTCCCCGCTACATGGGCGAGGGCGTGCGCGAGGCGGCCGCGGAGCTGTTCCGCTCGCCCGTCTTCCTGGCCAGCGTGGCCCTCTCGGTGCTGGTGTACTTCGCGGCGTGGCTGGCACCCGAGCCACTCTTCACCAAGGCCTTCGCGGCGACGCTGACGGTGGTGCTGGCGCTGACGGTGGGCGTGCTGGAGCTCACCCAACTCGCACGGGCCTGCGTGCGGCTGTACCAGGAGACGCAAGCCGCCCGGACGGTGGGAGAGCTCGAAGCGGCGGCGGAACACTTCGGCAGGGCCCTGGGAGGCACGGCGCTGCGGGTGCTGATGCTGGTGGCGAGCGCGGGAGTGGCCAAGGGGCTGCCGCAGGTGCCCAAGGGCGGCCTGGGCTCGCTGCTGCCGCCCCGGTTCGCCCTGGAGGGAGGCGCGACACTGGTGGGCGCATCGGAGGTGCGGATGGTGGCCGACGGCACCGTCCTCGTCACCGGAGTAGCGGCGGGTACGGCTGCGGCCAGGGCCGGCGCGGCGGGCAGCGCCTGCACCGATGGCTCCCAGAAGCAGGACGGCTACCAGTGGCACCACCTCGCCACCAACAAGAACGACAGCTCGCCGCTGAACGGCGGCCCGTGGACGCCGCAGGTCGAGACAATCTTCGCGAAGGCGGGGATGAGCCTGGATGCAGCGGAAAACCTCGTCTACCTCAAGGGACACAAAGGCCCGCATCCAGAGGAGTACCACATGGAAGTGTACCGCAGGCTCAGGAGTGCGGTCGCACAATGCCGTTCCCAACCGCAGTGTCGTGGCCTGCTGGTTGAGTCCTTGAGAGAGCTGGCGGATGAGGTATGCACTCCAGGTTCACACCTCCACCGTCTGGCAACCAGAAGGGTGGATGGATAGGAACAAGAGCGCATGGGCCGATTTTTCGACCTGGATGACGACAGGCGTTCCCACGATCGCTGGCACTTGAGGAGCCCCATCGACGAGCGCGGGGATGAAATCGACCCCTGGCAGTTCGACGAAGGCAGACGAATCGAGCCCTGGGGAATGACCCGCTTCCCCGTGAAACCCGATGGGCGGGAGCTGGACTTCACCATGGCCGCGTTCTCCATCCCCGTGGTCCACGGCCGCGTCGTTCAGCTCTTCGAACGTCTGGGCGTCCAGGAAGTCCAATTCCTCCCCGTTCAGGTGGAGGGCCATCCTGGAGCCTGGTTCATCCTCAATCCCCTGAGAATCATCCGCTGCATCGATGACGCCCGATGCAGGGAGGTGCGCTACTGGAAACCCGAAGATGGCCAACCGGAGAAGGTGGGTCAGTACCGGGTCGTCTCGGGCATGCGCATCGACCCCGCGAAGGTAGGGGATGCACGCATCTTCCGCCCCTGGGGTTGGACGGTGGCCCTCATCGTCTCCGAGGACCTCAAGGAGGCCCTGGAGCGCGAGGGCCTCACGGGCACGAAGTTCACCGAGGTGTGAAGCGCGGGCCTACCAGCACCGGGCGGCGAAGGCGGCCAGCTCGCGGTTGAACCTGCGTGCGTCCTCCCAGAAGGGCGAGTGGCCGATGCCGGAGTAGAGCGACACCTGGGCGCCGGGCACGACGGAGGCGATGTGGCGGCCGGACTCGGGGCGCACGACGCGGTCCTCCAGCCCATGCGAGACGAGCACGGGGAGGGTGAGGCGGTGCAGCACGTCGTCATTGTCCACCACGCGCGAGCCGAGCGCCTCGCGCACATGCGGGGGCACGTGCCGGGTGTAGGCGAGCACGGTGTTCCGGGTCTCCTGCGGCACGGGCAGGTGGTGGAGCAGCGAGACGAAGCGCTCGAGGGTGGGGTGGCTGGTGGCCTCGTCCTGGGCGAAGAGCCCGGGGATGAGCCCGAGCATCTCGGGGGCGAGCAACCCGAAGGCCTCCTCGGAGCCGCTCTTCACCATGGAGGAGACGAAGTTGATGCCGGAAATGCCCTCCTGGCCGTAGTGGCGCAGGTAGTCGGAGACGACGATGCCACCGTAGGACCAGGCGACGAGCAGGGGCCGCTCCAGGCCGAGCCCGGAGATGACGGCCTGGAGGTCATCGGCCCACAGCCGCCCGTCGCCATAGACGCCGCGGGGCTTGTCCGAGTGGCCATGGCCGCGCAGGTCCACGGCGACCAGACGGAAGCCCAGGCCGAGAGCGCTCTGGAACTGCCGGTGCCAGGCCAGGTGGCACTGGGAGAAGCCGTGGATGAAGAGGAGGGGAGGCCCGTAGAAGTCGCCCGCGTCGTATACGCGGAGCGAGACGTCCTCGGCGCCCTGGACGGTGTGGACGCGGACCGGGACGGGCTCGGCGAAGGGAACCGGAGAAGGCGTCTGCACTGCGAGTGAGAGGATGTCGTCCATGAGCGGGCCCCTCGGGGGGATGCGTGTCGTCTCCTCGGGAAGAAATAGGCATCCCCACAACGCGAGGAGACCCCTCACTTCATTCCACGGCCTTCGGACGTTTCCAGGAAGACGGGTTTAGTCGGACAGCCCATCCACGGGTGGACAGTTGCGCTCCTGGGGAGGGTGGCGGAGATGCCCGCCTGCATGGAGGGCGGGGGCGAATAAAGACGCGGGGTTCGTGTTGGGAGACAGGTGGTAGTAAGCCTTCCGCATACACGCAGGTATCAGGAGCCTCGCGCATGAAACGCTTCATCATCGGTTCGCTCGCGGCAGTGGGCGCGCTGAGCCTTCTCTTCTTTGGAGCCGTGGTGGGGCTCGCCATCCTGGGGGCGGCGAGCAAGCCGGGGGTGCCGTCGGGCCCGATGGTGTTGGAGCTGGAGCTGGACGAGCCGCTGGTGGAGTACCTGCCGGAGGACTCGCTGGCGAGCGCGTTCGGGCAGGAGCGGATGACGGTGCGGGACGTGGTGGACGCGCTGGAGAAGGCGGGGGGTGACGAGCGGGTGAAGGCGCTGGTGGTGCGGCTCAACGGCACCCCGGGGAGCACGGCGGTGGTGCAGGAGCTGAGGGACGCGGTGAAGGCGTTCCGGGCGAAGGGGAAGAAGGCGGTGGCGTACGCGGACACCTTCGGTGAGGGAGGGAGCGGGACGGGGGCGTACTACCTGGCGTCGGCGTTCGACGAAATCTACCTCCAGCCCTCGGGGGACGTGTCGGTGGTGGGGGCGGCCATCGAGACGCCGTTCGCGCGCGAGGCGTTCGCGAAGCTGGGGGTGAAGCCGAGGATTGGACAGCGCTACGAGTACAAGAACGCGGTGAACACGTACACGGAGCAGACGTACACGCCGGAGCACCGTGAGGCGACGGAGCGGTTCCTGACGAGCATGTTCGGGCAGATGGTGAAGGGGGTGGCGGAGGACCGGAAGCTGAGCGAGGAGCAGGTGAAGGCGGCGATCGACGCGGCGCCGCTGTTGGGGAAGGCGGCGGTGGAGGCGAAGCTGGTGGACGGGCTGATGTACCGCGACGAGGTGTACGCGAAGGTGAAGGAGGAGGCGGGGAAGGAGGCGCGGCTGCTGTACCTGGAGAAGTACCTGGAGAGGGCGGGGAGGCCGAACACGACGGGGCCGACGGTGGCGCTCATCTACGGGGCGGGAGGGATTGCGCGGGGCAAGAGCTCGACGAACCCCATGTCGGGAGAGGTGACGATGGGGAGCGAGTCGGTGGCGGCGGCGTTCCGGAAGGCGGCGGAGGACGACAAGGTGAAGGCGATCATCTTCCGGGTGGACAGCCCGGGAGGGAGCTACGTGGCGAGCGACACGGTGAGGCGGGAGGTGCAGAGGGCGAGGGAGAAGGGCAAGCCGGTGATCGTGACGATGGGGACGTACGCGGCGAGCGGTGGGTATTTCGTGTCGATGGACGCGGACAAGATTGTCGCGCAGCCGGGGACGCTGACGGGGAGCATCGGGGTGTTCGGGGGGAAGATGGTGACGGCGGACCTGTGGGAGAAGCTGGGGGTGAACTGGGAGCCGTTGGGGGTGGGGAAGAACGCGACGATGTACAGCACGGATCTGGACTTCACGCCGGAGCAGCTGGCGAAGAACGACGCGTTCCTGGACCGTGTGTACGAGGACTTCACGGCGAAGGCGGCGGAGGGGAGGAAGATGCCGGTGGAGAAGCTGCGCGAGGTGGCGAAGGGGCGGGTGTGGACGGGGGAGGACGCGAAGGAGAGGGGGCTGGTGGACGAGCTGGGTGGGTACGCGGTGGCGCTGAAGCTGGCGAAGGAAGCGGCGAAGCTGGAGGGTGGGGTGAAGGTGGAGACGTTCCCGCGAAAGAAGAGCCCGGCGGAGGTGCTGTCGGAGCTGCTGGGCCAGCAGAAGGAGGAGAGCAGCGACGACGAGGGGACGGGAGTGAAGGTGACGGCGCCGTGGGAGCCGGTGTTGGAGCAGACGCGAGCGCTGTACCAGCTGGGGGTGAAGCTGGGGGTGGTGAGCGAGAAGCGTCAAGTGCTGTCGGCGCCGGTGCCCGACACCACCTGGTAGCCCTCAAGCCCAAACAACCCCTCTCCCTCTGGGAGAGGGCTGGGGTGAGGGAAGAAGAGGGTGAGCTGCCCGTGCACCCTCACAAGCCCAGCTTCGAGAAGGCGGCGCGAGTCAGCGGCCCATAGAAGCCGGTGGACGGGACACCGTGACGGGCCTGGAACTTCTTGAGAGCGAGCTCGGTCTGAGGGCCGAAGATGCCGGGGCCGGTGTTCACCTGAGCCTGAGTCATGTGACCCAGCTTGACCAGGGCGGCCTGGAGCTTCTGCACGTCGGGGCCCTTGGAGCCGCGCTTGAGGTTGCGTGCGGGTAGCGTTTTGGGAGGAGGACGGCGCGAGGGGGGAGGAGGCGGCGGGGTCACCCCACGGGCCCAGCCCCAGTGGCGGGTGTCGCTGCGAGCCGAGGCGCGAATGCTGATATGACAATGATGGGTGTGCGGATTGCTGCCGCGGTAGGGGCGCCACCCGCGCCCATCCCTGGAATTGATGCGCTTGTTCCAGATGACGTAGGTGACGCGGCTGTCGTTCAACGCGTGCCTGGCGATCTCATCACCGGTGGCGCCCGATGCCGGATCATGGGTGATGTCGACGGCGTTGCCGACGTTATGGTCAGACTTCGTCTTCTGGTGGCGAACGTCGCCCATGATGCCGTCGGAAGCCTTCTTGCGCTTGGGCCAACGCGCGTTGGCGTCCTTGAGGGCCTGTCGAGCCGCGGGGGCGGGAGTAGCCATGGGAGCCTCCTATGGGTTTTCCCAGAAGGAGAGGAGTGGGCGGGAATGTGAGCCGCGGGCGGCCGCTCTCATGGCGGCTGAGCGGACGGATGGCGGGCGCTTCAGGGAGAGCCCTCCTGGGGCGCGCGCCGAGGGGCGCCGGGGGTTCACTCCGAGTCACCGTTGGCGCTACAATGCGCGCTCGCTCGAGCCCCGGAGACGCCGGATCCCCGCGCACCCGGGCGAGCCTGGAGCCCTGTATGGTCAGCCGAATCGGTGGAGCAGGCAGTGGTCCCCAACGTCCCTCGGGAATCGACGAGGGGCCACAGCAGCCCAAGAAGGCGCAGGACGCGGCGAAGCCCGCGCCCACGACGGGCACCGAGTCTTCCAGTGGAAGCAACCGCGCCGAGAACCGGGTGGCCCAGAGTACCTTCGAGGGCACCGCGCCCGCGAAGCCCAGGCCGCAGGGTCCGGACGAGTCGGCGGCCATCCAGAAGGATCCGAAGTTCAAACGTCTGGATGACGGGCTGGAGAAGGAAATCCTCGCGCGGATGGAGAAGCTCAAGGGCAACCCCATCGCCCAGGACAACCTGTCCGACCTGGTGAAGAGCGACGGATTCTCCCAGTTGAGCCTCACGCACCAGAGGCAGATGCTCGAGACGCTGGACAAGGCCCCGAGCAATCGCCAGCTGGCGCACGGGTTGAGGGACCTCGCGGGGGATGCCAGCTTCCGCAAGCTCAACTCGGACACGAGCACGCAGCTGCTCGGCGCGCTGGGCCGGCACCCCAATGACGTCAACGCCCAGAAGAACCTCACCGCGCTCGCGCTGAGCCCGGGGTTTGGCCAGCTCAACGCCGCGCACCAGAAGCAGGCGCTCGCGGCGCTGGACCGGGCGCCCGCCGACGCGAAGCTGCTGCAGGACGTCCAGGGGCTCACGGGCAGCGACAAGTTCCGCAACCTCAACGACGCGGTGAAGTCCACGGCGCTCGAGCAGCTCGCCCTGCACCCCAAGGACGACCCGGCCCGGAACACGCTCGTGCAACTGGCCGGCTCGCCCGGCTTCCAGGGACTGGCCGACGCCGACAAGCAGAAGCTCCTGCGCTACGTGGGGGGCACCAACGTGGAGATCTCCACGCCCGCGCGCCGGGGGCTGGACACGCTGCTGAGCTCGGACGCCTACAAGAAGGCCGATGCCGCCGGGCAGCGGACGCAGCTCCAGCAGTTCCTCACCGACCAGCCGGCGACTCCGGGCCTGGTGGATACGCCGGCCGGAAGCTTCGACACCAAGCGCCTGCCGTACAAGCTCAATGGCCCCTCGGACGTGAAGGACTTCGACTTCCGCTCGGGCAAGGCGGACGCCATCAAGTACGAGGTGGAGGTCGACGGGAAGAAGATCCCCGTCTACATGCCGAAGACGCCGGACAAGTCCGCGGGGGTGATTCACAGCATCGACGAGGTGGCCAAGGGGCTGGCGGCGCTGCCGGCCTCGAGCCGCGCGCTGGTGAAGCAGGTGGTGGTGGACGGCAAGCAGAACCCGGACGACGCCTACTGGGCCAGGACGTACAACGATCCCAACTTCCGCTCGTACATGACGGCGGGAGCGGAGGGGAGCATCACCGTCTACCCGAGCCAGACGAAGATGACGCAGGACTATCTCGACGGGACGATGATCCACGAGACGGGCCACACGCTGTCGATGCAGAAGTGGGGGAGCCAGGACAGCGACAAGCGCTGGGACGACTGGAAGGCGGCGGCGAAGAGCGACGGGCTGGTGGCGTCGGGGTACGCGAAGGCGTCGCCGGGCGAGGACTTCGCGGAGACGCTACTCATCTACCAACAGGCGAAGGGAACGCCCCGCGAGGCCGAGTTCCGGGCGATGATGCCGGAGAGATTCAAGATCATCGACGAGCTGCTCGCCGGGAAGCGGTGAGAGTGTGGAGAGCGCGGAAGGAAGAGGAGCCCAGCCCATGAGCGAGCCCAAGCACCCTGGAAGCATCCAGTACATCGACGGCAAGACGCAGCAGGTGACGCAGACGGTGAACGTGTCGGAAGTGCCGGCCAACCTGCGATTCGCGGAGACGCCCGAGGGCCTGGTGCCCGTGGTGAAGGTGGTGGCGCACCAGGAGGGAAACCAGCGCATCATCCGCGAGTACGGCCCGGAGGGGCAGTTCCTCCGCTCGACGGTGCAGGTACGGCCGCCGTCGAGGTGAGCGCGTCGGCTCCAGAACGGAGGCGCCATGTGCGCCCGCGGCCGATCCGGGTGCTGCTCGCGAGCCTCGTGCTGGCGGCCTCCGGAGGCGCGGGGTGCGCACGGTCGCGGGCGGCGGGCCCCCAGGTGGAGCCGGGCACGTACAACGGCCGGCCCGAGCGTTACGTGGGCCTGCTGCAGTTGCAGGTGCGGGAGGACGGGAAGGGGACGTTCCTCAACGTGGTCTCCGCACACCTGCCACCGGTGGAGCTGGAGCGCCGCGAGGTGCGGTTGGAGCCCGGGCCGGAGGGGCGCCTGTGCATGGAGCCGGCGCCGGACTCGGTGGAGAAGTGCCTCACCCGGACCGGGGACGGGGCGCTCGTCGTGGTGACGCGCCCCGAGGGCCACTCCATCCGGCTCGAGCGCATGCCCCGGTAGGACGAGGCGTCACCGTCCCGAGTCGCCGAGCAGCTTGTAGTAGACGACGGTGGGGACCAGGACACCGCCGGCGATCTCCGCGTACTGGGGAATCGAGCCGACGCGAATCCAGCCGAGGGACTGGTAGAGCTGCTCGGAGGGCTCGCCTTCGCGGGTGTCGAGCACGAGGGTGCTCTTCCCGCGAGCCCGGGCCCGAGCCTCCACGGCGCGCATGAGGGCGGCCCCGACGCCCCGGCGGCGGAAGGAGGAATGGACCAACACCTTGGACACCTCGGCGCGGTGACGGGCGTTGGCCTTGTCGGCCTCGACGAGCTGGGCGGTGCCGGCGACCTTGCCATCCACCCAGGCCAGCGCGAGGCCACGCGAGGGTGAGGCGAGCTCGGCCATCACGCCCTGCCAGTAGGCGCGAGCCTCGGCGGCCTCCAGAGGCGGCAGGAAGCCCACGGAGGCCCCGTTGTCCACGGAGTCCCTGAGCAGTTCCACCAGGGCGTCCAGGTGGGACGCGGCTTCAATGGCATCCAGGAAGCGGATTTCCACGTTCACGCGGGCTCTCCCTCTCGAGGCGGTCGAAGTACCCAGCTACCCGGAGCGCGAGAGGAAGAGAAGCCCTCATCTCAAGCGAACTTGCGCGCGTCGAGCACCAGCCCGTTGCCCTTGCCCTCCACGCTCTCCACGTAGGCGCGAGCCACCTGGGCGGCGGGCATGCCCGGCACGCCCTTCATCTTGAGCGCCTCCAGCGTCTCATTCACCCACGGTGGGCTGACGACGTTGATGCGCACCCCGCGCGGCATCTCCAGCGCCGCCGCGCGCGTGAAGCCCTCGAGCGCCGCGTTGACGAGCGCGATGGCGGAGGTGCCCGGCATCGGCTCCTGCGCGAGCACGCCACTGGTGAGGGTGATGGAGCCCCCGTCACGCACGTGCTCGAGCCCGAGCCGCGCGACATTCACCTGGCCCATCAGCTTGTTGCCCAGGCTGAACTGGAAGTCCTCGTCCCCCAGTTGCGTGAGGGGCTTGAAGGCGGCGGAGCCGGTCGCGGAGATGATCGCATCGACGGGACCGACGGACCGGAAGAGCTTGAGCAGCGAGTCCTTCGAGGTGATGTCCACCTGATGGGTGCCACGGCTGCGAGCCGCCTCCAGCACCTCGTGGCGCCCCTTGAGCGCCTGAACGACGGCCTGCCCGATGGTCCCCGTCGCGCCAATCACCAGGATTCGCATGTGCCGCCTCCATGAGCGTACGTTCGCCGCGATACCCCGGGACACGCTGGGTGTGCCCGCATCGCGGCGCAAATCGGCCCCCTGCCTCCCGTGCTGGGTAGGCGAGGAGGCCGGGTCATGCAACGCGCTACTTCAACGCGGTCAGCCCTTGATGAAGGACAGCAGGTCGGCGTTCAGCCGGTCCTTGTGGGTGAAGTACAGGGCGTGCGGCGCACCCGGATACACCTCGAGGCGCGAGCCCGGAATCATCTGGGCCGCGAGCTTGCCGCTGATGTCGAACGGGACGATCTGGTCATCGTCGCCATGGATGACGAGGGTCGGCACCTTGAAGGCCGCCAGGTCCTTGCGGAAGTCGGTCTCGCTGAAGGCGGCGATGCAGTCATGGGTGCCCTTCAACGACGCCATCAGCGCCATGGACAGGGTCCAGGTGAGGAGCCCCTGCGAGACCTTCGCATCCGGGCGGTTGGCCCCGGTGAAGAGCTTGCCGAAGTCGGAGAAGAACTGCGGACGGTCGGCGAGGACGCCGGCGCGGATTCCGTCGAACATGGCCTTCGGCACACCGGCCGTATTCCCCTCCGTCTTGAGCAGGAACGGTGTCACCGCGCCGAGCAGCGCGGCCTTGGAGACGCGGCCAGTGCCATGACGGGCCAGATAGCGCGCGACCTCGCCGCCGCCCATCGAGAAGCCGACGAGGGTGATATCGCGAAGGTCGAGCGAGTTGATCAGCTCCGCCAGGTCATCGGCGAAGTGGTCATAGTCATAACCCTCCCAGGGCTGGCTGGAGCGGCCGAATCCACGGCGGTCATGGGCGATGACGCGATAGCCCCGCTCGGCGAGGAACATCATCTGGTATTCCCACATGTCCGCGTTCAGCGGCCAGCCATGGCTGAAGACGACGGGCCGACCCTTGCCCCAATCCTTGTAATAGAGCTCCACTCCGGACTTCGTCTTCAACGTGGCCATGTCCGATTCCTCTCTTCAAGCGTGGATTGCGCGGGTGCACTGAGCGACGGGGCGACGCGTTTTTCAAGGGTCATGCGTCGATGACGGTCGTCAGTGAACGATGCCGGCCACGAGCTTCAGGGCATTCGCCCCTCCGACTCAGGGCTTCGGGGTCGGCTCCGGGGCCATCCGCTGGTCCATGAGCGTGGCGTTCTCCGCGCCGCCCACGGAGTTGAGGAGGGCCTGGCCGCGTTGGTCGACCAGGCGGGTGAACAGTTGCTGGGCGTAGCCGAAGACGATCGCCCAGGCGATGATCTGCGCGGACGTATCGAGCGCGGACAGGCCGGGGATGAACTGGCCGCGCATGAGGAGCAGCCCGAGGACGGCGGTCAGGGCGCCGGTGGGCAGCTTGAGGAGCGAGAGGGCCAGGGGGACGCTGTAGGGGACGGAGGTGCCCCGGAGCTGCCGCAGGCTCGCGGCGGCGGCCACGGCGGCGGCGGTGAGCCCCACCAGCTCGATGACGAAGTAGTCCGCTCTCGTCGCGAGCTCGGCGAACAGGGGGTCCGGGTCCTCCACGTGTGAGGGGACCGGCTGGCTCGCCGAGGGACAGACGATCTGCCCCTGGGGTTGGAAGCAGATGGGCATGAGCTTCGGGTTGGCGGCCATGAGGATTCCGAGCCCGACAGCGAGCAGCGTGAGACAGGCGGTGACGCCGTACACGATGTTGCGGAAGCTGCGCACGCGCACCTGCTCCTGCTCCTGCGCCGCCAGGGCGGCCTCGACGGCGGTGGCCACGGTCTCGCGCTTCGGCTCGGTCAGCAGGGAAGAGGCGTGCGGGGCTTGTAGCAACTCCTCGACCGCCACCCGGCGCGGATCCTGGGCGGGGAGATGCTCCCGGATGATGGCGATGAGCTCGGGCAACCGTGCCTCCAGGTCTCCGAGCGGCATGTACCGCAGCATCAGGCATTGCGCCGCGTGGAGGCTGGTCTCGATGGTGTCGATGAACACGCCGCTCCGGCCCCAGGGGGAGCGCTTCTGGTGGACGGCCCGGGCGGCACGGCCGAGATGTTCGCGCGCATCCCTGGCCAGCTCCGCCGCGTTGACGGCCGCGTTCGGGCGCAGCGCCATCTCCTGGCAGAGCGCCTTCAGCTCCTCGATGCGGGTCAGCGCCCGCTGCCCCCACGGCCAGGCCCCCATCCGCAAAGGGGTGGCCGACTCCAGAGAACCCGCGGTGGTGTCCATGATCGCCCCCAGGCTCAAACGTGAGCAGCCGTGCATGGGCCGTGGAGGGACGGGCGGACGGAAGCCCGTCCCCTCACGAGGACCCCGGACGTCCAGAACCCGACGGGGACCGCCTCCCATCTCCAGACCAACCAGACAGGCCCTCGAAAGCAGACGGGAAATGGCGCTCACAAGAAAGCAGGTGGCGCGAAGGCGGAAGACACGAGACGTGAAAATGTCCTACAGGGGTGGACGCCGATCGACCGGGTCCGGGGGGGACCGAGCGTTGCAGCGGCACGCGAGGGGGCCAGCCAATGAGGACGAAGAAGCGACTGGGAGAAATCCTGTTGGAGATGGGGGCGGTGGACGAGCTGCAATTGCAGTCGGCGCTGGCCTACCAACGCAAGTGGGGCGTGCCGCTGGGGCAGGTGGTGGTGGACCTGCGCTTCTGCTCGGTGGAGCAGGTGCTGGGAGCGCTGGCGCAGCAGACGGGGGTGCCCGCGGTGGCGCTGGACGCGGAGGTGCTGGAGCCGGGCCTGGCGAAGCTGCTGCCGCGGCGGCTGGCGGAGATGCACCGGGTGGTGCCGCTGAAGCTGGAGGGCCCGAGGGACACGGTGCTGGTGGTGGCGATCGCCGCGCCGGCGAGCATGCACTCGCTGGACGCGGTGCGCAGCGTGACGCGCAAGCTGCGCGTGGTGCCGAGGCTGGCGACGGACGCGGCCATCTCGCGGGCCATCTCCCGGCTCTACCCGGAGGAGGGGGAGACGGCGAGGCGTCCGGAGCAGGAGGCCATCTCGCTGCCCGAGGCGGACGCGGACATGCAGCTGAACCAGGCGTGCATGGCGTCGCTGACGGAGGGGGGACACTTCGACGCGGAGCCGCTCTTCGCGGCGCGCACCATCGTGCTGCCGGACCTGAACCCGCACCAGGAGGCGCTGGAGCTGCCGCTGCTGGAGCCGCTGGACGTGGAGGAGCTGGCGGAGCTGTTGGAGCTGACGGAGCAGGTGGAGCCGGAGGCGAGGGACACGGCGGGCGCGGTGCTCATCTACGGCTGGGGAGCGGCGGCGGCGGCGGGGCTGGTGAAGGTGCTGGGGGAGGCGGGCTTCGTGGCGGGCATGGCGAGCACGGAAGAGGTGCTGGCGGCGCACGAGAGCGCGGTGGTGCTGGCGCCGCTGCCGTCGCTGGAGGCGCTGGAGCGGCGGCCGAGGGCGCAGCTGCTGGTGGCGGGCAAGGTGCCGGAGCAGGACGTGCTGAAGGCGCAGGCGCTGGGAGCGCGCGGCTTCCTGGCGGCGCCCCTGGACACGGACCTGATGCTGCGGGCGGTGCGGCGGCTGGTGCGCACGGCGGAAGAGGCGCCCCGGCTGCTCGTGGCGAGCCAGGGCGCCGCCTCAGCGCACCACCTCCAGGTGCGGCTCGCAGGGTAGCCACAGCGAGGTGAGCTCCAGGGGGAGCGAGGAGAAGGGCTCGGCGCGGACGATGGCCTCGCCCTCGAAGGAGTCGACGAGGAGCCAGCCGCGCTTGACGCGCTGGAAGACCTCGAGCGTGCGGGCGGAGGGGTCCACGAGCCACACGTGCGAGACGCCGGCGCGAGCATAGGCCGGGAGCTTGCGGGTGCGGTCGAGCGCGGCGGTGGAGGGCGCGAGGACCTCGCAGATCCAATCGGGCGCGAGCGTGAGGAAGGGCTCCTCGGGAGCGGGGGCTTCCGAGAGCCTGTCACGGCGCCAGCCGGCGAGGTCCGGCACGAGCACATCGCGGCCGAGGCGCAGCTCGGGAGCGCGGAGGAAGCACCAGCGCCCGGACCCACCGCGCCGGGGATCGAGCCGTTCACCGAGCTCCACGCCCAACATGAAGGCGGCACGGGCCTGACCTGGCGCCGGCCGGGGCGAAGCCACCAGTTCCTCGTCGAGGATCTCTCCCACCCATCCCATGGGCAGCGCCTCGAGAGCCGAGTACGCCGCCTGGCTGTTGCACATCGAAATCACCCTATCCTCCTCCGGCTCGGGTGAGCCGGGCAGGGGAGGCATTCTAGGGAGGGGTCTGACATCCCCCTGGGAAGGGAGGAGGTGTCTACTTTCCGATGCAGAAGCGCTGGAAGATGGCGTCGAGGAGAGCCTCGGAGACGGAGGTGCCGGAGATTTCGCCGAGGGCCTCGAGGGCGAGACCGAGCTCACCGGAGACGACCTCGAGGGAGGAGAAGCGGCAGGCGAGCTGAGCGCGGGAGAGGGAGTCCGCGGTCCGCCGGAGGGCATCGGCGTGACGTTCGGAGACGAGGGCGACGGCGGAGGGAGAACCGCCGTCCCACAAGTGGGAGAGGACAGCGGAGCGAAGGTCCTCCACGCCCTGACCCGTGAGGCCACTGACCGGCAGACCTCCCCTCTCCCTCCGGGAGAGGGACGGGGTGAGGGTACGTGAGCCGTGAGTCGAGCCCGAGTCAATCCCCTCTCCCTCTGGGAGAGGGCCAGGGTGAGGGTCTACGCCGAAAACCACGTCACACTTGCCCGAGACACGAAGAACGGGAGTCGGGCCCGCCTCGAGCAACCACTGTCGAGCCTCGGCCGCACTGGAACCAGGAGGAAGCACGAGAACAGCGAGGTCCACGGCGGCGAGCACCTCGCGGGTGCGAGCGATGCCCAGGGCCTCGATGCGGCCCGGGGCGTCACGAAGACCGGCGGTATCGAGCAGGGAGATACCGAGCCCGTCCCACTCGACGCGGGCCTCCAGGACATCGCGAGTCGTCCCGGGCTCGTCATCGACGAGAGCGCGCTCCTCGCCGACGAGCCGGTTGAACAGGGTGGACTTGCCGGCATTCACGGGCCCGTAGAGGGCGACCCTGGCCCCGCGGCGCACGAGCCGGCCGCGACCCACCTCGGCCAGCAGGGCATCGGCGGAGGCGCGCAGCTGCGCGACGCGGAGCTCGGCACCCTCATCGGCGCCCTCGGCCTCCTCGGGGAAGTTCAACACGCCTTCCAGGTCGGCATGAAGCGAGCGCAGGGGCTCCTCCAAGGCACGAACCCGAGCGGTCAGCGCGCCCACGAGGCCGGCGGCGGCGGCGCGGACGGCGGCCTCGGAGTCAGCGGCGACGAGGTCGGCGACGGCCTCGGCGCGGGTGAGATCGATGCGGCCATTGAGGAACGCGCGGCGGGTGAACTCACCGGGCCCGGCGAGGCGGACGGAGGGGTGCTCGAGGGCACGAGCGAGCAACATGCGCAGGAGCCTGGGGCTGCCATGGGCCTGGAGCTCGACGACGTCCTCGCCGGTGAAGGAGTGGGGGGCGCGGAAGAACAGGAAGAGGCCCTCGTCGAGCACGGAGCCGGAGGCATCGACGAAGGAGGCGAGGTAGGCGTGGCGGGGCGTGGGAGAAGCGGGGACGCCGGGAGCGAGCAGGCGCCCGGCCTCGAGGGCAGCGGGCCCGGAGAGGCGGAGGATGCCGACGGCACCGGCGGCGGGAGCGGTGGCGAGGGCGGCGAGGGTCGCGGGAGAAGAGCTCATACGTCGGACGTCACGGAAGCGGACCGGACGAGCCCTCGGGCGGAGAGGCCCCCGGCACGACAGCCGCCGGGGCGGCCGTCCCGAAGGGTCCCCCGCGGAAGGTCACTCCCGAGCGCCCTGGACGGGAGTGGAGCCACGGGCGGCGCGCTCGACGGCCTCGCGGTTCTCCTCGATGTACTTCTCGACGGCGGCGTCCTCCAGCTCGAGGTCCCGGAGCACGCCGGGGTACACGAACTTGAAGGCAGGGGAGTCCTCGTCCCCGCGCAACCGGAAGCTCATCTTCACCACGGCCGCGCCGTACAGCTTGTCCTTGAGCGACTTGGCCTTGCCCATTGCATGCCCTTTCTCGGTGGACCGCGAGGGACTTCAGCCCTCGAGGTCATCCTCGTCATCGTCTTCCGGCAGCATGCTCCGCTTGGGGAGCGGAGCGGGCTTTGCCGGGGTGAACACGACGCGCCGGTTGCGGCCCTCGCCCTCGCAAGAGACCTTCACCCCCGGAACGCCCTCTACCGCCTTCATGACGCGCGCGCGGTCTTCTTGTTTCACTGTAACGAGGGCGTAGAAGCGGCCGAGCGAGGCCGACTTCTCGGCGAGCTTGCGAGCCACCTCGCGCAGAGCGGGGTCCTCGGCCACCTCCAGGGTGCGCTCGTCGGACTCGGACTGGCGGGCCGGGGCGGCCGGGGCCTTCTCCTGGCGCGTGGCCGGGGCCTGGGCCCGGGCGGGAGCCTTCTCCTGCCTGGGGGCCTGGGCCTGGGCCCTCGGCTGCGGAGCCGGCTGGGGCTGCTGAGCCGGAGCCGCCGGAGCCGGAGCCGCCGGAGCCTGCGCGGCGGCCTGCTCGCGCTTCAACCGCTCGCTGCGAGGCTCCGGGTGGATGCCCGCGCCCACGAGCACGAAGCGCCGCTCGGTGCCGGGGCGGTGGAGCATCTTGTTGAGGAGGAACTGCATCGAGTCCACCACCTGGCTGCGCCTGCCGGGCTCCACGCCGGGGGGAGGCTCTCCCTGGAAGTGGAGGGCGACGGAGAGACTGCCGTCGCTGGCGTCCTTGAAGTCGATGCGGGCGGGGAAGCCCATCAACCCGAGGATGTCGGTGAGGAGCCGCTCCACGCGGGCGCGGAAGTCCGAGCCATTGCCGGCCGGGGAGGGGGCCTCGGGTGGCTGCACGTCGCTCACTTGCGCTTGCCTCCAGCGGTGGCCGTGGCCGTGCCCGCCGGCAGTCCGCCGTCACCGCCGCCGCGCTTCTCCAACCACTTCCTCAGGCCGTACTGCTGGGCGATGGAGAGGATGTTGTTGGTGAAGATGTAGAGGGCGAGACCGGCGGGGTAGTTGAGCAGCGTGAGGGTGAAGATGATGGGGACGAACCAGGTCATGATCTTCGCCTGGGTGGGGTCGCCCATCTGCGGCTGGAGCTTCTGGGTGATGATCATGCTGACGCCCAGGGCGAGCGGCAGCAGGTAGGTGGGATCCTTGTAGGTGAGGTCGCGCCAGACGGGGCCGAAGAAGGGCTCCTGGTAGATGTCGTAGCTGTTGCGCAGGGCGGTGAAGAGGGCGAACCAGACGGGCATCTGGATGAGCATCGGGAGGCAGCCGCCGAGCGGGTTCACCTTGGCCTCCTGATAGAGCTTCATCATCTCCATGTTCTGGCGCTCGCGGTCGTCCGCGTACTTCTTGCGCAGTTCCTCGACGCGGGGCTGGAGCTTCTTCATGGCCTCCATGCTGACCATGGAGCGGTGGGTGAGGGGCAGCAGCAGCGTCTTCACCAGGACGGTGAGGAGGATGATGGCCACGCCCCAGTTGCCGGTGAGGTTGTGGAAGAACTTCATCACCGTGACGAGCAGCTTGGCGATGGCGGCCCACCAGCCGTAGTCGACCGTCTCCCCGAGCTGCGGGTTGGTGGCGACGCTGGCGAGGCCCGCGGTCTGGCGCAGCGCCTGGCCGGGGACGACGTCGAGCAGCTCCGGCTCCTTGGGTCCGAAGTAGCCACCGAAGCGGTACGTCACCGTCTGGCCGGGGCCGGCGGTGAGGGGGAAGCTGGCGACGACGGCGCGCGTCTCCGGGGTGCCCACCAGCGAGCAGCGGCCCTGCGTGGCCCCATCCAGCGGGTAGAGCGCGGAGAGGAAGTACTGCTGGTCGATGCCGAAGAAGTGCACCGGGCCGCGCAGCGTCTCGTCATCCGGCGGGCTCTGGTCCGGCCCCAGCTTGTGCTTCTCCTCGCCCACGTGGCACGAGGCGTAGCTGAGGTTGCCCACGCCGCCGAAGAAGGACGGGGCGTGCTCGGACTCGGGGTTGATGGCGCGGTTGTAGTGCACCGACAGCTCGCCGGTGAGCGGCTGGGCCGAGGTGTTCTTCACCTGGACGGTGTAGGCCAACTCGAAGCCCTCCTTGGGCCACACGAGCGTCTTGGTGACTTCCCACGGCCCCTGGCGCGCGGTGAAGGTGACGCGGCCGTCGCCACTGTCCTCGGACACGGCGTAGCGGGTGTCGGCCGGCAGGGCGGAGGGGCCGTCGATGGAGACGGCGAGCGGCAGGGGCTGGCCCGCCACGGGCTGCGCCAGGTTCATCTGCGGCGGCGGAGACACCTCGCCGCCGAAGAGCAGCTTGTAGCCCTCGGCGAGCGAGAGGTGCTGCTGCTCGCGCATCTTCTCGCCCTGGAGCACGGCCGAGGTCAGGCCCGCGCCCTGCGAGGAGAAGGTGTAGTGCGCCGACTCACGCCGGGAGTCCAGGGTGCGCACCGGCGGGGGCGGCGTGCCCTCCGCGTTGGCCACCGCGGTGCCTCCGGCGGACTCACCGGACGGCGGCGGCGTGGCGGTCCCCGCCGAGGGAGCGGCGGTGCCCCCATCCGCGACGGCCGCCACCTGCCCTCCGTCCTGGGCACCCGCCTCGGGCGGCGGCCCCTTGGGCGCGAAGAAGAAGGTGTAGGCGAAGGTGAGCACCATCGCGAGGGCGAGGGCTGTCAGGAGTCGCCGCTGCGAGTCGGCCGAGTTGGGCGAGAGCGGATCGAGATCGTTCATAGGGAGAGGGCGTTCAAGGCACCGGGTCGAAGCCGCCCGGATGGAAGGGCTGGCAACGCAGCAGGCGCCAGAGGATGAGGCGGAGGCCCCGGAGGGCGCCGTGCTTCTGGAGGGCCTCCAGGGCGTACACGGAGCAGGTGGGATGGAAGCGGCAGGCCGGTGGCAACAACGGCGAGAGGAACCGCTTGTAGAGGCGGATGGGGAGCGCGAGCAGGTAGGCGAGCGGGCTCATCGGGCGGACTCCCGGGGGCCTGACGGAAACAGCCTCTGCAGCTTGCGGGTGACTCCATCGAAGGCCCGCGACATCTCCGGGAAGGAGGCGTCCTTGGCGGACTGGCGCACGACCAGGACTACGTCCACACCCGGAGGCCATTGCGCCCGACGCTTGCGGAAGAGCTCGCGCAGGAGCCGACGCAGGCGGGCACGCACCACGGCATTGCCCACCTTGCTGGAGACGGTGAGGCCCACGCGGGAGTACGGCTTGCCGTTGGGCCTGGCGAGCCCCAGGAGGCAGTCGGAAGGAATCTTCTGACCGCCCTCCTGGACCTCGAGGAACTCGCGCCGCCGGAGCAGGCGGATGGCCTTGGGGAAGCGCTCGTCGCGAGCTGGCGCCTGGCCCTCGGCCGTCACGAGCGAGTCCCGGCTACTTCTTGTAAGCGGACACCACGAGGCGCTTGCGGCCCTTGGCGCGGCGGCGGCTGAGCACGTCCTGGCCCGCCCGGGTGGAGTTGCGCTTGCGGAACCCGTGAGTGCGGTTGCGCTTGATCTTCGACGGCTGGTAGGTGCGCTTGGACACGGCTGAACTCCTGGGACAACGGGGTGTTCGCCCGGGAGGCGGGCACCCTTATCCACGAGACTGAGGAAGGCGGCGCTCGTAACCCGATCTCCCACCCAAGTCAATGTCGGATCACTCCCGGGGGTGCGGAGCTGACGGTCCGTCCCGGTTTTGCGCCCCACACCCGGGGTGAAACGGGGAGGAGGTGGGTGACGGGGGCGAGAACCGGCGGGAGGGGGTGGAGGATTCCGCGCCGGGGTTGCGATCAGAAGGGGGGCCGTAGGGGTGCGGAATCGCTGGGTTTGGGGCGGCAAACTTGATCGCCCTGGGGGGGGCTGTTAGCACGGACGGCCCCCTGCCTGGCGGTTCGCCAGCGCACCGGAGGCCATTCGTGAACGCGCTCGCCCGACCCCTGACCCACACGCCAAGTGCCGAGAATCTCTGGGAGCGGATGCTCGACTGCCTGAGGCAGGACAAGCGGGACTATGCCCTGGGGTGGATCGGACGGATGCAGCCGCTGGAGGTCCGCGAGGGCGTGCTGGTGCTGGGCGTGCCGGACCGGTTCTACCGGGACTGGGTGGACGACCACTACCGGGCGTTGATGGAAGCGACGTTGGCGAAGGTGACGGACGAGGCGACGTCGCTGGCGTACGAGGTGGTGGAGGGGCTGGCCCCGGCGCCGACGCTGCAGCCCGCACCACAGGTCAAGAGCCAGGGAGGGACGAGGCCGCCGCGGTTGAACGCGCGCTTCACGTTCCAGAGCTTCGTGGTGGCGGACAGCAACCAGCTGGCGGCGGCGGCGGCGCACGCGGTGGCCGAGAGCCCGGGCCGGGCCTACAACCCGCTCTACGTGTATGGAGGGACGGGGCTGGGCAAGACGCACCTGCTGCACGCCATCGGCAATAAAATCTGGGAGAGGGATCCGACGCAGCGGGTGGTGTACCTGTCGAGCGAGCAGTTCACGAACGAGTACATCGAGAGCGTGCGGGAGCAGCGGATGCCGGAGTTCCGGAGGAAGTTCCGGGACGAGTGCGACGTGCTGCTGATCGACGACGTGCAGTTCCTGGGACGGAAGGAAGAGACGCAGCGGGAGTTCTTCCACACGTTCAACACGCTGCACGAGCTGGGCAAGGCCATCATCCTGACGAGCGACATGGTGCCGGCGGAGGTGCCCGGGCTGGAGGAGCGGCTGAGGAGCCGGTTCAGCATGGGGCTGATCACGGACATCCAGGAGCCGAGCTTCGAGACGCGGGTGGCGATCCTTCAGAAGAAGGCGGCGCTGGAAGGTCTGGATCTACCGGACGAGGTGGCGCACTTCATCGCGAGGGCGATCCAGAAGAACGTGAGGGAGCTGGAGGGGGCGCTGGTGAAGGTGAGCGCGATCCACTCGCTGTCGAGACAACCGGTGACGGTGGACTTCGTGTCGCACGTGCTGAAGGACGTGCTGCCGACGAGACAGGTGGTGGACGTGGAGAGCATCCAGCGCGAGGTGGCGCGGTACTACAAGGTGCCGGTGGAGGCGCTGAAGGAGGACCGGAGACACAAGGCGCTCGCGCACGCCCGGCAGGTGGCGATGTACCTGAGCCGGAAGCTGACGAAGGGTTCGTTCCCGGAGATCGCGGCGAGGTTCAACAAGGACCACTCGACGGTGATTTCGGCGGTGCGCAAGGTGGAGAAGCTGCGCGAGACGGACACGGCGGTGAAGCGGGAGCTGGACGAGCTGGAGTCCAAGCTGACCGGCGAGTAGTGCGAACCCACGAAGCACCTCCAATCCCAACCCCAACCACCCCCTCTCCCTCCGGGAGAGGGACGGGGTGAGGGTATCGAACCCAATCAGGTTGGATCCGAGAAAGCCCCCTCTCCCTCTGGGAGAGGGCTGGGGTGAGGGTCTGTCCGAGGAAGTAGAGCCCGCGAGCACCTGACCCATGCAGTGACTTGACGCGTGGTGACCTTTTGAGTCACCCTACGCAAGAAGTCACCACGGAAGGAGAGTGTCGATGGAGAATTCCACGTTGGTGTTCACGGGCACGAACGAGCAGAACCTGACGCCGGGAGAACAGCGGCTCCAGGCGCTATTGGACCAGCGATTGGATCGCGTGAACCAGCAGCTCAAGGATCTAGCACGCATGGTGGAGTTGGAGGCAGCCAAGAGCGAGGAGCGAGACCGCCAGCTGGCCAACGAAATCCAGCATCTCCGGTTGGAGGTCCAGGAGCGGGATACGCAGCTCCGAGGGACCATGGACAGACGGGTAACCATGCTTCGCAAAGAACTCTGCGAGCGTTTCGACTAGCACGGCGACACGTCGAGTCCCCCATCCGCCTGAGCCCGGAACACCCTTCTCAAATCCCGGGAAGAACCTCCTCCCGCCGCCCTTCCTGCCCGTGAGCCCTCTCGTGACACACAGCGTGCGGACATCCTGGCACCGGGGACGATATACCCCGGCCCCGGCTTGTACGGAGGAGAGACACCCATGCGGTTGACGGTCTTCGGAGCGACGGGGCGGGTCGGGCACACGCTGGTGCACGACGCGCTGGGGCAGGGGCACGAGGTGACGGCGTACGTGAGAGATCCGCAGCGGCTGGGGCTCAAGCACGGGCGACTTCACGTGCGCAAGGGACGCATGGAGGATGTCACCGCCGTGGCCGAGGCCGTCCGCGGCGCGGAGGTGGTGGTGAGCGCGCTGGGCGCTCGGGACGTGACGCACCCCGTGACGATGGTGACCGAGGCCATGCGCACCCTCGTTTCGGCCATGAAGACCGAGGGCGTTCAACGGCTCGTCACCGTGGGCGCGGCCGGACTGCTGCCCCACCCGGCCGGTGGGCTCACCGGAGAGCACGGCCTGCCCCCGTTCCTGCGTCATGCCTTCGAGGATCACCGGGGCGCGCTCCAGGTCCTTCAGGAGAGCGGACTGGACTGGGTGATCGTGTGCCCGCCCGTCATGCCCAGCGGCGTGAAGACGGGCAAGTACCGCACCGCCGTCGAGGCCCTCCCCACCGGAGGCCGTCAGGTGTACGCCGAGGACGTGGCCGACTTCACCCTCAAGGCGGCCACCGGCAACGAGCTCCACCGGGTCCGCGTGGGCATCGTGGGCGACTGACCCGGGAGCGTGGCGAACCACGGGGCCGGGCCTTACACAGGGCCCACCCATGCGCCTCCCCGCCAGTCCCACGCGGGACATCCTCCTCTTCGTCCCGCTCTTCCTTGGGCTCGTCCTCGCCGGCTGCGCGCTCCCCGCGCCCCAGTCCGGCCAGCTCCTCCGCTCCGAGCCCACCCCCATCGCCGAAGCCCTCTTCCAGGTGCGCGCCCGCCACACGGACCTCGTCCCCGTGCGCGTGGTGTTCCCCTCGGATGCGCAGGGCCGCCCCGCCCGGCCCATCGACGGCTCCCGGCTGCCCGCGCTCGTCTTCATCCACGGCGGCCTCGTCCCGCCCGAGGACTACCTCTGGCTCGCCGAGGCCCTCGCCTCCCGGGGCTTCGTCGTCGCGCTGCCCTCCCACCCGTTGGAGCTCGCCCTGTCCGCCCCCGACAACGGCCGCTTCGCCCGGGAGCTCCTCGTCTCTCCCCCCGAGGACTCCCTCCTCCAGGGCCTCGTGGACCCCGCCCGCATCGCCGTGGCCGGCCACTCCCTCGGAGGCGTCGTCGCCAGCACGCTCGCGCTCGATGGGGGCTTCGCCGCGCTCGCCCTCTTCGCCAGCTACCCCAACCCCGCCGACGCCCCCCGTGTCCCCTCGCTCGCGGTGCCCTCACTCTCCCTGGCCGGTGAGCTCGACTGCACGGCCCCGCTCCCCCGCGTCCGCGACGAGGCCTCCCGTCTCCCCACTCCCTCCGTGTTCGCCGTGCTCCAGGGCGTCACCCACTACCAGTTCACCGTCAGCGACCAGAAGGACGTGACCGGCGGTTGCACCCCCGCGGTGCCGCTCGACGCCGCCCACGAGCGCATCACCGAGGTGCTCTCGCGCTTCCTCCTCGCCGCCCTCGCGGGACGGGGCACCGGCGCCGACGACATCCGCCAGGTCCCCGGCACGGAGGTGACCGTCCGATGAAGGCCCTCGTCTTCTCCACCGTGTTGCTGCTCGCCTCCGTGGCCGCCGCCGAGGCCCCCATCCTCACCGCCCGGAGCCGCGTGGATGACTCGCGCCTCTCGCTGTTCGCGGGCCCCCAGGGTGTTGGCGTGGGCTTCCTCCTCCCCCGGGCCCCCGAACCCGGCGTGCGCCCCACCGCGTTCGGCGGCGAATTCTTCGTCCACCCGGGCAGCGGCGTGCTGGAGCTGCGCGGCGCGGGCCAGTGGCGGCTCGGCTCGGGCGAGGGCTCCTTCTCCGCCTCGGCGCAGCTCGGCCTCACCGCCTATGGTGTGGTGCGCGGCCCGGCCGACGCGGGGCTCGGCCCTCACGGGGGACTCTTCGTGGGCCTCGGGGGCCCGCGCCTCGAGGGGTTCCTCGGCGCCCAGGCCGGAGCCGAGGCCTTCCTCCGCACCGGCGGCCCCCGCTTCCCCCTGCGCGCGGTGCTCGGCGGGCACGGACGGCTGGGGCCCCTGGGCCTCACCCTCACCGCGCGCGCCGGCGTGGACCTGGAGCACGGCCTGTCTCCCACCTGGCGCGGCGACGTGCTGCTCTCGCTCGACTGGTACGGCCGCTTCTCCCCGGCCGCTACGGAAGCCTCGGCGCCTCCACGTCCGTGATGATGAGCGTGTTGGTGCGCGCGTCCACGCTCACGCTGCCCCGCGGCGACAGCACCGCCTTCACGTGGGGCACCAGGTCCGACGCCTTCGCGTAGTTGACGGGGACGAGGAAGGTGCGCAGCGGGGCCGACTCCTCCCGGGCCTGCTTCAGCTTCACGTGCGCCTCGGCCTCCTCCTGGAGCGTCTTCAGCGGCGCCACCCGCAGGATGTTGCCCCGCTGCTCCATGCCCAGCCCGTGCGAGGCCAGCACCACCTCGAGCGCCTCCGTCCACGGCACGTTGCGCAGCGTGAGCGTCACCGTCCCCCGCACCTCCTCGGACACCACCAGGTTCTTGCGCCCCACGTCCGCGAGCATCCGCAACACGTCGTGAATGTTGGCCCGCGTCACGTCCAACGAGATGCGCCGCGCTTGCTTCGACGCGGCCAGGGCAGGCGTGGCGGCGAGCGCCAGCGCCAGGAGCACGACTCGGGCATGCCTCATGGGAGATCCTCCGGCGGAACGGACGAGCCAGTGTAACCCAGCGTCCTCACGTCCTCACCCGCGCCTCGGGCCTCCGAGGTGGGGCCCGGCCCCACATGTAGGCACAGAATCCTTGTGGCCGATATCCAACGCGTGGGGTCCAGGGTACTGGAACGGGAAGAACTGCCCAACGGAACCTCCCGCTCCGACCCGACGACCATGAACTTCCGAGCTCCCTCGCTCCGTCAGACGCTGCTGTCCGCCGCCGCCGTGTCGCTCGCAGCCTGCGGGGGAGAGGGCGCCTCGCTGAGCTTCTCCGTCTACGAGGCCCAGGCCCAGGCCGCCAGCGTCCACGTCCAGGCCGACCATCGCCCCATCTACCCCACGCCCACGTTCCTCTCCAGCGACGGCGTCACCTTCACGCTCACCGAGGCCCGCATCCACCTCAAGGACATCCGCCTGGACCTGCCCCAGGGGACGAAGTGCGGCGATGTGCGCGGCCTGCTGGCGGGCGCCACCTGCAAGGGCGGTGAGTCCGGCAGCGGCTCGGGCACCGTGGTCATCCCCGGTCCCATCATCGTGGACCTGATGACGGGCGCCACCCTGCCGGACCTGGCCACGCTGCGCCTGCCCGCGGGCACCTACAAGCGCATCGACTTCCGCCTCGAGGAGGCCAAGGAAGGCGAGGTCGCCGCCACCGAGCCCCTCGTGGGCTACAGCATGCTCGTGAAGGCCAGCTTCACCCAGGACTCCACGCCCTCCACCCTGGAGCTCAAGCTCAGGTTCAGCGAGGACGCGCGCTTCGAGTCCGCCACGGGCGTGGAGGTGGGCGCCAATGACACGCTGCTCGCGCTGCTCGAGCCCCATGCGTGGCTCGAGGGCCTGCCCGTGGCCGCGTGCCTCCAGCAGGGCGACCTGGAGATGAGCAGCGACGTCCTGCGCGTCGACGCGCGCGCCAGGGGCGACTGCAGCGGCGCCGAGGAGACCGTGAAGAGCAACATCAAGAACAGCGGAGAGTTGCGCAAGTCCAAGAACTAGCCCGAACCGTCAATCCACCCGGGACGCGAGCCCCACTTCTCCCAGCATCTCGCGCCCTGGTGGATTGCCGGCCCGCACACGGGGGTTGCCTCCCACCGTGGCTCGGGCCCGGCCCCCTCCGGGACCTCCACCCCGGAGGGGGCTGTGCGGATGACGGCCCCACCCCGTCCGTCCCTCGTGCCGTTCGCCGTGCGCCCCCGCCTGGAGCAGCCGTGCGGGCTGGCGTCGCTTGTGGCCCCGGTGTCCCGGCCCCACCCTCGAAGGAGACGATTCCCCATCCACCCGAGAGGAAGCCATGGCCGACAAGAATTGGGGCAACTGCAAGGGCTGTCGTTACTTCGCCAGCCACCATGCCAACCCGGACGACACCGAGGTGGCCCGCTGCATGGAGCCGGATTTGCGCAAATTCGACCTCCAGGTGTCCGGCATGAGCGGTTGTAGCGAGTTCGAGGCCCGCACCGGCATCTCCGACGGCGTCTACATGGAGCCCGACGCCGCGCCCACGATGCACTGAGCCCCGAGGACTGGCCGCCTGTCCACGGGACGGGCGCCACGCCGGGGAAAAAAGCATCGGAGCACCAAAGATCGATACGGGTATGCTGCATCACATGGCCTTGTCGCCGATGGACCTCTCCGACCGGGCAGGCACGGCCCTGCCCTCCGGACTGGGCCCCGCCGTTCTCCTGGATGCCATCCAGGCGCTCGTGCTGGTGCTCGACCCGAAGGGGTGCATCGTCCACCTCAACCAGCTGGGGGAGCAGGTCCTCGGGCGCTCCAGCCTCGAGGCGCGGGGCCTGCGTCTGGAGGAGCTCGTCACGCCAGGGTTGGAGCAGGAGCCGGAGCGCCAGGCGCTCGCGCGGCTGGTGGAAGGCCCCCATCCCGCCCGCCACGACGGCCTCTGGCACAACACCCGCGAGGGCCAGCGCCGGTTGATTGAATGGAGCACCTCGCGGCTCGACTCCGGGGAGGCCGCCGGCTACCTCATCCTCACCGGCGTGGAGGTGACGGGGCGCGCGCAGGCGCTGCACGAGCAGGTGGAGTTCTTCCAGAAGCTCATCGACAGCATCCCCAACCCCATCTTCCACAAGACGCTGGATGGGCGTTACCGCGGCTGCAACCGCGCCTTCCTGGAGATGCACGGCAAGGAGCGCGAGGACATCGTCGGCAAGTCCGTCTGGGAGATGGCCCCGCCCGAGCTCGCCGCGCGCTACGCCGCCAAGGATCAGGAGCTCTTCGACCGCCCCGGCATCCAGACGTACGAGTCCCAGGTGCGCTTCGGCTCCGGCGAGGTGCACGACGTCATCTTCTACAAGGCCACGTACACCGACGCGCGCGGGCAGCCGGCGGGGCTGGTGGGCATCGTCCTGGACATCACCGACCGCAAGCGCGCCGAGGCGGCGCTGGCCCGAGCCCACGACGAGCTGGAGGTGCGCGTGCGCGAGCGCACCGCGGAGCTGCAGAAGCTCAAGGACGCCGCGGTGGCCGCCGACCGCACCAAGACCGAGTTCCTCAACATCGCCTCACACGAGCTGCGCACGCCCCTGACGTCGCTGCACCTGGTGCTCACCCAGGCCCGGCGCCAGCTGGAGGCGCACCAGCCCGTCTCGGACGTCACGCTCATCTCGCGCATGGAGCGCTACACGGGGCGCCTCACCCGGCTGGCGAATGATCTGCTGGACGCCTCGCGGCTGGAGCGGGGCCAGCTGCACATCCGCACGCGGCCGGTGGACCTGCGCTCCCTGGTGGCCGACGTGGCCGAGGACTTCCGCCAGCAGCACCCGCAGCGTCCGCTGGAGGTGCAGCTGCTCGAGAGCGTCGCCTGGGTGAGCGCGGACAGGGATCGCATCGAACAGGTGCTCGGCAACTTCCTCGACAACGCGATGAAGTACACCCCGGCCGAGGCCCGCGTGGCCGTGGGGCTCGCGCAGTGGGACGGCGCCTTCCGTGTCTCCGTCTCCGACGAGGGCCCGGGGATTTCCCCCGAGGAGCAGGGCCTGCTCTTCCAGCGCTTCAACCGGCTGTCCTCCTCCGTGCACCAGCCCGGCCTGGGCCTGGGCCTGTACATCTCGCGCGAAATCATCGCGCGCCACGGCGGCACCCTCGGCGTGCACGACCACGCGGGCCGCCCCGGCATCACCTTCTTCTTCCAGCTGCCCCGCTCCCGCTGAACGTCCGCTACCGCACGTCCCAAGTGCCCGGGATTATCTAGCGCTACAGCATTTCTACACTCTCAGCGAACAAGAATCACGCGCACGAGACGACCTGGAGTAGACCAGGGGATCTCATGTTCCACCCCAAGGGACCGAGCCTCGTGGAGCTCGTGCAGCAGGGCCTGAGCTCGGTGGAGCGCGGGTATGACCTGCTGGCGCCCAAGTTCGAGTACACGCCGTTCCGCACGCCGGACGCGCTGCTGAAGGCGAGCCTGGAGCTGGCGGGGAGTCCTGGGAGCGTGGGGAGCGGGCTGGACGTGTGCTGCGGGACGGGGGCGGCGATGCGCTACCTGAAGCCGCTGTGCCGCGAGCGGGTGGTGGGGTTGGACCTGAGCCAGGGGATGCTGGACGAGGCGGGGCGGCTGCTGGCGGACGTGCCGGGAGAGGCGCGGGTGGAGCTGGTGCGGGGCGACGCGTTGGAGATGCCCTGGCGCGAGGAGTTCGATCTGGTGACGAGCTTCGGGGCCTTCGGACACGTGCTGGAGGAGGACGAGCCGAGGCTGGTGGCGGGCATCCACCGGGCGCTGAGACCGGGAGGCCGGTTCGTGTTCGTCACGGGGGAGGAGCCCTCGAGGCTGCGCCCCGGTTACTGGGTGGCGAGGGCCTTCAACGCGGCCATGCGGGTGCGCAACGCGCTCTGGAAGCCACCCTTCGTCATGTACTACCTGACCTTCCTGCTGCCGCGAGCCCGCGCGCTGCTGGAGACCCACGGGTTCACCGTGGACGTGCGGCCGGAAGCGCTGCCCGAGCCCTATGGGCGCTACGGGTTTCGCGTGGTGATCGCCACCCGGCGCTGAGGAAAAGACCCGTGCAGCTCCCGATTCCCTCGCTTCGCCCCATCGACACCCCGGTCCCCGCGGAAGCCGCGAGCACGGAGAGGGAACAACGCCGGCGCAAGAGCCTGGTGTTCGCGGTGGGCATCCTCCTGCTGTACGGCATGGACGTGCTCATCCTGGGACGGACGAGCCTCGAGCTGCTGGTGACGCGGGTGCTGTGGTTCACGCAGTTGATGACCTACATCTGGCTGGTGTGGAAGCTGGACGAGCGCTGGTACCCGATGCTGGCCACGGTCAACAGCGTGCTCACGAGCGCCTTCTTCCTGAGCCTCATTCCGTTCACGGGAGGAATCCAGAGCCCGTACATCAACCTGGTGCCGACGGTGCCGATGATGATGGCGCTCGTGCATCCGCGGCATGTGGGGCCGGTGCTGGGCAGTGGCATCACCACGTCGCTGGGGGTGCTGGGCCTGCTGCTGGCGACGCACGACAGCGTGCCGCACGCACTGGGGTGGGCGAGCATGGTGGGCTCGTCCGCGTTCTTCGCGACGTACGCCTCGGCGCAGCTGCGCAAGGCGCAGACGGCGGAGAGCGCGGCGCGGCTGGAGCGGGCGCGGCGCGAGTCGCTGGAGAAGCTGACGGTGGCCGATCGCTACCGGGCGCAGACGGAGAAGCTGGCGACGGTGGGGCGGCTGGCGGCGAGCGTGATGCATGAAATCAACAACCCGCTGGCGTTCGTGCGCTCGAACCTGGACTTCCTGAGGACGGAGGTGCTGGCGCAGCAGCTGCCGGACGAGACGCGTCAGGAGTTGCAGGAGGTGATGGACGAGACGCGCACGGGGGTGGAGCGGATCCGTCAAATCGTCTCGGACCTGAAGGGCTTCTCGAGGATGGATCAAGAGGATCCCTGCGAGTGCGCGCTGGCGGACGTGGTGACGGACGCGACGAGGCTGGCGGCGGTGAGGCTCAAGCACGTGGCGAAGCTGAAGGTGGAGGTGCCGGCGGAGCTGCCGGAGGTGTTCGCCACGAGGAGGAGACTGGCGCAGGTGCTGTTGAACCTGCTGGTGAACGCGGGGGACGCGCTGGAGGAGGCGAAGGTGCAGGGGGGAGAGGTGACGGTGAGGGGAGTGGCGGAGGGGGGGAAGGTGACGTTGATGGTGGAGGACAACGGACCGGGAATCCCGCCCGAGGTATTGCCGAGGATCTTCGACACGTTCTTCACGACGAAGGGACCGGAGAAGGGAACGGGGCTGGGGCTGTCGATTTCGAAGGAGCTGGTGGAGCGCTTCGGAGGGACGCTGAGAGCGGAGAACCGGCCGGAGGGAGGAGCGCGCCTGTGTCTGGAATTGCCAGTGCACGTGCCCACCTCCCCTCTCCCTCTGGGAGAGGGACGGGGTGAGGGTCTTTGACCCCTCGGGTTGTCTTCGTACCAACTGAGTCAACCCCGGTCCAAGTAGACACACCTACATCCGGCCCCTAGCATCGCGCGCCATGCCGAGTTTCCCGCTCCATGCGCGACTGATACTGGCCCTGTGCATGCTGACCGTGGCAGCCACCCCGAGGGCGGCGCACGCGCAGGATGCCTTCAACCGCTACCTCACCGCCGCGGTGAGGCTCTACGAGAGCCTGGAGTACGAGCGGGCGATGGAGCAGCTCCAGCGAGCCAAGGGATTGGCGCGGAACATGGAGCAGGACGTGGCCATCGCGTTGCACGAGGGCATCATCCTGGCGGACCTGGGGAAGAGGGAGCAATCCCAGACGGCCTTCAAGACAGGGCTGCTGCTCAACCCGGAGGCGAAGCTGCCGCTGACGGTCTCGCCGAAGGTCGAGCGTGACTTCGAGGAGATGAGGGCGCGCGTGTACAAGGAGCTGGGCCGGGCTCCGCCGGTGGCGCAAACGCCCAGGCCCGCGCCAAAGACCAGTTCCCCGAAGGAACCGAACCCTCCTGCCATCGCCAGCAAGGACCGGCCCGAGCAGCCGGCCCCGGCGCCCGATCTGAGCGCGCCCACGCCCGCGACGCCCTCGCCGTTTGTAACCCGTGTGACGGAGCTTTCGCGCAAGCGGGTGCCCATGACGTCCATGGTGCTGGCGGGAGTAGGGGTCGCGGCGCTCGGAGTAGGAACGATGTTCGGCTTTCAGTCGCGAGCCAGCGTGACCGACGCGCGGAACACCCCGTACCAGGATGTGACGCGCTCGCACTGGGAGGACGCCCGGAGCAGCGCGAATGTGGCCAACGTGCTGTTCGGCACGGCGGGGCTCGCCGCCGTGGGAGCAGTCGTCACCTGGGTGCTGTCGCCGAATGACAGCGCACCCTCGACCGCGAAGGAGACTCACTGATGCGCCGCCTGGTGGGATGCATGGGAGTGCTGTGGCTGCTCGCGGGCTGCACGGTACCGAGCCTGGAGGACTTGCTGAAGGACAAGGCTCGCGAGTGCAACGCTGAGCACCCCTGCGACGAAGGATACCAGTGCGTCCAGGCGCTCTGTACGAACCAATGCGATAGATCCGTGGCGATGGCGGGGTACCGCGATGAGGACGGGGATGGATACGCCGGGACAGGCGCGGCCTATGTGATTTTCTGCGACAACGTGCCGGCTGGTTACGCATCCCAGGGCGGCGATTGCGACGACAATGACAAGGACAGTCGGCCCGGCGCCTCCGAACTATGTGATGGCCGGGACAACAACTGCGACGGCGAGCTCGATCAGGGTCTGCCCAAACAGGCCTGGTACCCCGACCGCGATGGCGACGGCTTTGGTGACCAGAAGGCCGATGCGCTGATGGCCTGTGCCAGACCTACAGACCCAAGCAACACCCGCTACGTACAGGACGCCACGGACTGCGGGGACTCGGATCCCGAGGTCTTCCCACGCCCGGGCATCAACGAAGCACTGTGCGACGGGGTGGACAATGACTGTGACGGCAATAAGGACGACGGTTTTGCCATAGGCATCCATTGCAGCAATCCCTGTTCGGGCGGGAAGTTGGCCTGCAATGCCAGCCAAAATGGTGTGAGTTGCATCGACTCCCCTCCGACGATCTCTTACTACCCGGACTTGGACGGTGATGGTGCGGGCGACGAGCGCGGCACCCCAGCCCAGGTGTGCCCTAGCGAGACACCGCCCCCGGGCTTCGTCCTCAATACGGACGACTGCGACGACTGGGACAAATACAACCGGCGCAACAAGGCCGAGGTGTGCGACGACCGCGACAACAACTGCGATACACGGCGAGACGAGGAAGACATCTGCGGGGGCAAGGGGTGGAAGGTGGCCAATGATCCCGCTCTCACAGGGAATAAGCAGTGGAAGACCGTGGGGCTCGGCGCCAACGGGCGGGTCTGGATCGCGGGCGATGGCGGCAAGATCGCGGTCCGACTCGCCGCGGGCGAGGCCTTCAGGAGCCTCGATGGGAGTTGCGGCAACTTCAACTGGCGCGCAGCCTGGGTGAGCCCCAATAACAATCACGTGTACCTGGCCGGTAGTGGAGGGAATCTGGCCGAGCATGACGGTGGAAACTGCTACAATCAGGTCACCGTTCCCTCTGGCAATACTCTCCAAGGCCTTATCGGGATCAGTCCCTTGATTTACGTCGTGGACGACCGGGGGCGGCTGTACGTGTGGTCTCCGGGAGTCTCACTTTCGGAACGCTACAACCTGAACCCAGTGATGTACTTCGACATCCACGGATTGGACTCCACGAAACTGCTCACCATCGGAGGCACGGAAGACAGTCCCTCGACACCATATATCACCAGCTATCCCGGCACCGGCAGTACCGCGACGTATCACTCAGTGAGTACCCCCAGCGGCTACAACGGCGCCCTGCGCGGTGTATGGATGGCCAGTTCCAACCTTGCCTATGCGGTGGGAGATAGCGGCTTGGTGGTGAAGTGGGACGGAGCCACAAGTTGGACGCGCATGACCCCGCCTTCGGACAGTTCCAGTGCCCCGTTCACCAGCGTGGTGGCACCGGACCCTTTCACTATCTACGTCACCGACGCCAATCCCAGCGGTGCCATCCGTAGACTGAGCGCCACCGGCGCATGGTCCACCGCCTACACCTTGGACAAGCCGCTGCGGGATATCGCGGTCACCTCACAGGGCGACATCTGGGCCGTGGGCGATGACGGCCGCGTGGTGCACTTCCCGGAATAGACCCAGGCAGAGAGCAACACCCACCTGCGCACGACTCTCAGGCTCGCGACTCTCAAGAGCCGCGAACCACGGAGAATTCCAGAGCATCTGGAAATCCCTATTTTTCCTTGACCCGATCCGAGCACGTCGCGCCTCATGGGGTTCAAGCCCGGGAGCGGTCGCACACGGCCGCCCTCCGGGAACAACCCCCGAGGACCCACCGTGCCGAACACCGCATTCCAGTTCAGAACCCTGGCGTTTGGGGCCGCGTTTCTCTCCACCCTGGCGGGCTGCTCCGGAGAACCCGCTGATTTCTCCGAGGAGCCCACGGCGAAGGTCGAGGAGCGGGCGCTCGCGACGAAGGTGATCGGCTACGTCCCCACGTGGGCGGGCGACATCAACGCCGTCCAGTACGACAAGCTCACCCACATCAACTACGCCTTCGTCCTGCCCACGGCGCAGGGTGGCCTCACGGGAGTGAGCAGCGGGGACGCTCGGCTCAAGTCGCTGGTCCAGACGGCGCACTCGCGGGGCGTGAAGGTGCTCATCTCGATTGGCGGCTGGAACAATGGAGATGACTCGGGCTTCGAGAAGCTGGCCGCCAACGCGAGCACCCGGACGACCTTCGTCAACAACGTGGTGAACTTCGTGACGGCGGCGGGGCTGGACGGCGCCGACATCGACTGGGAGTACCCGGATCCGGGGACCTCGGCCACCAACTACGGCCTGCTGATGCGCGAGCTGTCCACCGCGCTCCACAGCCGCGGCAAGCTGCTCACCGCGGCCGTCGTGGCCAATGGCTACACCGGCGGCGGCGTCCCCACCGCCACCTTCGCCGACGTCGACTTCCTCAACCTCATGGCCTACGACGGCGGCCAGCCCCACTCGACGTATGACTACGCCGTCCAGTCGATGAACTACTGGCTCGGCCGCGGTCTGCCCAAGGAGAAGACGGTGCTCGGCGTGCCCTTCTATGGCCGCTCGCCGTCGTCCTACGTCGGCTACAACGAGCTCGTCGCTCGCGATCCGCAGGCCCCCTACAAGGACAACGTCGGCGACGTCTATTACAACGGCATCGCCACCATCCAATCGAAGACCCGGCTCGCCATGCAGCAGGGCGGCGGCGTGATGATCTGGGAGCTGTCCCAGGACACCTCGGGGGCCACCTCGCTGCTCAACGCCATCGCGCAGGTGGCCAGCGGCGGCACCGGGAGCAACACGTACCGGATCATCAACAAGGCCTCGGGCAAGTGCGTGGACATCGCCGGTCCGAGCACCGCCGATGGCGCCAACATCCACCAGTGGACCTGCCACACCGGCGCCAGCCAGCAGTGGACGATGGAGCCCACCGACAGCGGCTACTACCGCTTCGTCTCTCGCTACAGCGGCAAGGTGCTCGACGTCGCCGGTCCGAGCACCGCCGATGGCGCCAACATCCATCAGTGGACCTCCTTCAACGCCACCAACCAGCAGTTCAAGCCCGTGTCGCTCGGCAATGGCTACTACCGGCTCGAGGCTCGGCACAGCGGCAAGGTGATCGACGTCACCAACTGCGCGAGCAGCGGTGACGGCACCAACATCCAGCAGTGGACCTGGTCCAACAACGACTGCCAGCAGTTCCGGCTCGAGCAGTTGTAGGGATCCAGGACAGAAGTGCTCCATCAACCGGGGCGGCTGCCGCGAGGCAGCCGCCTTTTCACCTGAAAGGACATGGCCTCATGAACAGACATCACATTGCGGTAGGGGGTTGGCGGTTGGCGCTCGCGGGGATGGCCTCCGCGCTCGTCGCCTGTGGTGGGGGTGACCTGGGTGGAGTGGAGACGTTCCCGGGCGAGGCCGGGCAGGAGCTCGCGGCCTGCTCGTACACCATCACCACGAACACCTACGATGGCCCGGATTACTGGGGCACGATCATCTTCAAGAACACCGGCACGGCCGCCATGACGAGCCCGCGCATCTCCTTCAACGTCCCGAGCGGCGTGACGTGCGATTACGACGAGCCGGGCTGGTCGCACACCCAGAGCGGCACCACCTGCATCTACTCGAGGACCTCGAGCCTGACCGTAGGGGTGAACGCCTCGTACACGTTCTATTACTCCACGAACTCGAACGTCTCGTTCACCGCCACCAACGTGCAGATCAGCGATCCCAGCTGCGGCTCGGGCGGCAGTGACGGTGGCACCGGCACCGACGGAGGTACTGGCACCGACGGTGGCACGGGCACCGACGGCGGTACCGGCACCGACGGTGGGATGACGGCCAACCAGAAGAAGGTGGCGGAAGGGCTGACCAGCATCTGGGAGAACGACACGCCCGTGCTCGCCTACGATTACGCGGAGAACATCGACGATGGCCGCGGGTACACGAACGGGCGCGCGGGCTTCTGTACCGGCACGGGCGACGCCATCCAGGTCATCCAGTGCTACGTGAACCTCCGGAGCGCCTCCAACGGCAACCTGATGGCCAAGTACATGCCGGGGCTCACCACCATCAACAACCGCTACCTCTCGACGGGCCAGAACCAGGCTTCCACGGCCGAGCTCGACGCTGTCGGCAACTGGATCAGCGACTGGGCCACGAGCTACAACAACACCACCACCCGGGCGGACTTCAAGAGCTGCCAGGACCAGGTGAGTGACCGTCTGTATTTCACGCCCGCGATGAACGAGGCGAAGAAGTGGGGGCTCACCTCGGCGCTCTCCAAGGCCGCGTTCTACGACGCCTATATCAACCACGGCACCCTGCGGGAGTTCATCACCGCGGCCAACAACGCCCTGGGCAATCCCAATCAGGTCGCCCCCGCCATCGGCTACAACGGCATCACCGAGAGCGCCTTCCTCCAGAAGTTCCTCGAGAAGCGCCGCGACGTGCTCTACAACGACTCGACGTGGCGCAAGGCCATGGACCGCGTGGCCGCCTACGAGAAGCAGCGCCGCCGGGGGAACTGGAACTTCACCTCCGCCGTCAGCAACGACGTCCGCGCCCGCGACTGCTGGGGCACCGCCTACCCGGCCAGCGGCTACACCGTGCGGACCATCAACCCCGACGGCACCTGGAGCACCCCGAGTTCGTACACGTACTCCTGCAACTGAACCGTCCCCTCCGAATTCTACCCGGGTGATATTGACGGGGAATTTCACCCGGGTATAAAGCCGCCCATGATTCTACCCGGGTGAAATTCCCACCCAGGGCGAGGAGTGGGACATGGGCGGAGAAAAGCCGAGGAATTACACGGGCTTCGCCGGGCACCGGCGCATCGCGTCGGGAGCCCTGGCGGACGTCGCGTTGAAGGCCAAGGAGGTGGTGGACGGCGGCGAGCGCGCGCCGATCGCCATCTTCGAGGACGAGACGGGCGACCCGGTCGACCTGGACTTCCGGGGGACGCGCGACGAGCTCCTGGAGAAGCTCGCCCGGAAGCGGGCCCGGGAGGCCGCGGCGCAAGCCGAAGCCGAGGCGGAGGAGCCTCGCAAGGCTGGGCCGGGCCGGCCGAAGCTGGGCGTCGTCTCGCGGGAAGTCTCGCTGTTGCCGCGCCACTGGGAGTGGCTCAACGCCCAACCGGGGGGAGCCTCGGTGACGCTGCGCAAGCTCGTCGAGGAGGCTAGGCGCGCGAGCCAGGGCGCGGACAAGGCCCGTCGATCCCAGGAGGCGGCCCACAAGTTCATGTACGCGCTGGCGGGAGATCTCCCCGGTTTCGAGGAGGCCTCGCGGGCCTTCTTCGCGAGGAGTCCCGAGCGCTTCGACCAGCACATCCAGTCCTGGCCGGAGGACGTCCGGGAGCATGCCCGGAAGCTGGTGGAGCGCGCCTTCCGGGACGCGGAAGAGGCCACGCGGCAAGCCAACAAGGGAGGAAGCACATGAAGGAGCTGAGGGACAGGGTCGCGGTCATCACGGGAGCGGCCAGTGGCATCGGCCAGGGGCTGGCGGAGCGGTGCGCCCGCGAGGGCATGCGGGTGGTGCTCGCGGACGTGGAGGAGGAGGCGCTGCGCCGGGTGGGCGCGGAGCTGGAGGGGGCGGGAGCGCGGGTGCTGTGCGTGCGCACGGACGTGTCGAGAGCGGGGGACGTGGAGGCGCTGGCGGAGCGGACGCTGAGCGCGTTCGGGGCCGTGCACCTGGTGTGCAACAACGCGGGCGTGGCGGCGGGTGGCGTGGCGTGGGAGGCCTCGAGCGAGGACTGGGACTGGGTGTTGGGGGTGAACCTCCTGGGCGTCATCCACGGGGTGCGCACCTTCGTGCCTCGGATGCTGGCGCAGGACACCGAGGGGCACGTCGTCAACACCGCCTCGCTGGCGGGCGTGCTGCCCTTCCACCCGAGCGCGCCCTACCAGGTGAGCAAGGCCGGAGTGGTGGCGCTCACCGAGCAGCTGCATGGCTCGCTGAAGATGCGGGGCGCGAAGGTGGGGGCGTCGGTCCTCTGCCCGGGCTGGGTGCGCACGCGCATCCTGGATGCGGCGCGCAACCGGCCGGGGGGACCCCCACCTCCGCCCGTGGCGCCCCCCACTCCCGCCCAGGTGGCGATGAACGCGTACCTGCGCCAGGAGGTGGAGGCGGGCATGACGCCCGCGCGGGTGGCGGACCAGGTGCTCGCGGCCGTCCGCGAGCAGCGGCTCTACGTCATCACCCACCCGGAGATGCTCGGGGACGTCCGCACGCGCATGGAGGCCCTCCTGGCGTCTGCCTGACCCACCCCACGCGGTCAGTCTCCAACATCGGACGGAGAACCTTCTTCCCGAGGGGATTCCCCCTCCGTCGGGAACAAGGCACGTGCTAAGCGGATTGCCTCTGGACAACCCGAGGAGGCAAACGCTCCGCATGAAAGCGCTCATCGCCGCCGCCGTCCTCGCCCTCGGCCTCCCGGCCTTCGCCCAGCAGCAGGAGGCGAAGCCGCTGGAGCCCGGGCGCGAGGCGCTGGCCATTCCCTATGAGAAGTACAAGCTGCCCAACGGGCTGGAGGTCATCCTCGCCCGGGACACCAAGCTGCCGGTGGTGGCCGTCAACATCTGGTACCACGTGGGCGCCTACAACGAGCAGCCGGGCCGCACCGGCTTCGCCCACCTCTTCGAGCACATGATGTTCCAGGGCTCCAAGCACGTGCCCGACGACGTCCACATCTCCATGCTCGAGCAGCTGGGCGCCAATGATCTCAACGGCACCACGAACTTCGACCGGACCAACTACTTCGAGACGGTGCCCAGCAACCACCTGGAGACGGCGCTCTGGTTGGAGAGCGACCGCATGGGCTTCCTGCTGGACGCGTTGGACCTGAAGAAGCTCGACAACCAGCGCGAGGTCGTGAAGAACGAGCGCCGCCAGGGCGTGGAGACGCGCCCCTACGGCGTGGCGATGGAGAAGCTCTGGCAGACGCTCTTCCCGGCGCCGCACCCGTACCACGGCAAGGTGATCGGCTCCATGAAGGACCTGGACGCCGCCACGCTGGACGAGGTGAAGGACTTCTTCCGCAAGTGGTACGCGCCGGCCAACGCCACGCTCGCGGTGGTGGGTGACTTCGATCCGAAGGAGGCGCGGGCGCTCATCGAGAAGTACTTCGGCTCGCTGCCGAGCGGCCCCAAGCCCGAGAAGCCCCAGGTGGCCGGGGTGAAGCACACGAAGGAGCAGGTCATCCGTCACGACGAGAAGGTGGGCACGCTGCCCATGGTGATGATGGCGTGGCTCACCCCGGCGTACTTCACCGCGGAAGACGCGGCCGGAGACGTGCTCGCCAACGCGCTGGGCACCGGCAAGTCCAGCCGCCTCTACAAGCGCCTGGTGCTGGAGAAGGGTCTGGCGCAGAGCGTGAGCGCCGGCCAGCAGAGCCTCGGGGCCCAGTCCGTCTTCATGATCGACGCGGTGGCACGGCCCGGAGTCACCAGCGACGCGCTCGCGAAGGAGATCGACGCGGTGCTGGACGAGGTGCGCCGCGAGGGGATTACGCAGGAGGAGCTGAGCCGGTCGCTCACGCGCTTCGAGACGCAGATGCTGGCGGGGCTGCAGTCGGTGGGCGGCTTCGGCGGCAAGGCGGACGTGCTGCAGAGCTACAACCACTACGTGAACGACCCGGGCTACCTGGACGAGGACCTGGCGCGCTACGCCGCGGTGACGACGGACAAGGCGCGCGACTTCGCCCGTGACTTCCTGAAGCCCGAAGCCCGAGTGGTGGTGCACGCCGTGCCCACCCAGAAGTCCCCCGCCGCCACCGGGAAGGAGACCCGCTGATGCGCCGCCTGTTCATCGCCGTTTCCGTCCTGACGCTCGCCGCCGGGTGCGCCAGCGCCCCGATGCCCAAGCCCGAGGAGCCCACGCCGGCGCCCGCGCCCGAGACGCCCGCCCCCGCGCCCCAGCAGGACGCCGAGGCCTTCCGCGCGCAGCCGCCGAAGCCGGGCGAGCCCCCCGAGCTGGTGTTGCCGAAGTTCGAGCAGGCGAAGCTGGACAACGGGCTCACCGTGCTGGTGAGCACGCGCAAGGAATTGCCGCTCGTCTTCGTGGGCGTGGCCTTCGCCACGGGAGGAGCGCAGGACCCCGCGGGCAAGTGGGGCCTGGCGGATGTGACGTACAAGATGATGATGGAGGGAGCGGCCGGGAAGGACACGCTGGCGCTGGACCGGGCGTTCCAGGACCTGGGCGTGTCGCCCTCGGTGAGCACCAACCCGGACGGGGCATTCATCGGGACGCGGGTGCTCAAGCGCAACACGGAGGCGGCGCTGGCGCTGCTCTCGGACGTGGTGCGCAAGCCCAACTTCGCGCAGAGCGACTTCGAGCGGCGCAAGAAGCTGCAGCTGGCGGAGCTGGTGCGGGCGCTGGGGAGCCCGGGCTTCCTGGCGCAGCAGGCGTACCTCAACGCGGTGTTCGGCCCGAAGCACCCGTACGGGCACCCGGTGAGCGGCCTGCCGGCGACGGTGGAGTCGCTGACGCTGCGGGACGTGAAGTCCTTCTACCAGAAGAACGTGGGCCCCAAGGCGGCCGCGCTGGTGATGACGGGTGACATCACGCTGGACGAGGCGGTGAAGCTGGCGAAGAAGGCGTTTGGCGACTGGAAGGGGAGCGCCACGCTGCCCGCGGTGCCGCCCGCGCCGCCGGTGCCGGCGCGCCAGCAGGTGGTGTTCGTGCCGAAACCGGGGCTGGACCAGACGATGATCGTCATGGGGCGGCCGGGCATCGCCATGGGCAACCCGGACGAGCACTCGCTGGACCTGGCCACCACGGTGTTCGGCGGCTTCTTCGGCAGCCGGCTGAACATGAACCTGCGGGAGGACAAGGGGTACAGCTACGGGGCGGGGGCGAGCTCGGACGCGCGGCTGGGAGTGGGACCGCTGACGGCGTCGTCGGCGGTGAGGGCGGACGTGACGGGCCTGGCGGTGGCGGAGTTCTTCCGGGAGATGAAGGGGATTCGCGAGCGTCCCATCACGCAGAAGGAGCTGGAGGCGGCGCGCGAAGGGCTCATCCGGGCGATTCCGGGCGAGTTCGAGTCGGTGGAAGGCTTGGGAGCGAGCGCGGCGCAGCTCTTCTTCCTGCGCCGGCCGATGGACGAGTTCGCGAGGACGGTGGCGGGGCTGGAGAAGGCGACACCGGCGGAGGTGCAGCGGACGGCGGAGGCGTACCTGAGCCCGGAGGCGATGCAGGTGGTGCTGGTGGGAGACCCCGAGGTCATCCAGCAGCAGGTAGGCCCGTTGGAGCTGGGCAAGCTGGTGGCGGAGAACCCGGTGGAGCCGCCGGCCACGAAGCGGTGAAGCATGGGTTCGCGGAAGGAAAGACCCTCACCCTAGCCCTCTCCCAGAGGGAGAGGGGACATCCACGGTGAAAAACCAGGTCAGGCCCTCTCCCTCTGGGAGAGGGTCGGGGTGAGGGTATACGGGCCCCGGGTTGCCAACCGCGCCCCCCTTCGTCACTCCCTGTCCCTGTCCTGCTTCTCCTCGCCGCGCTGCCTGCGGAGCTCCTCATCGGCCTCGTCGATGGGGCTGCGGATATCAGGCACGTACCCGCCCACCTCGGCGTCACTGTCCAGGGCGAACTTCTGCTCGCGGGTGGGGTGGATGGAGTCAGCGGCGTAGAGGGGCCGGGTGTCATCGGCCTCGAGACCGCGCTCGACACGGTCCTTGGCGAAGGGGGGCTTGCGGCTCTCGTCCTCCTTCGGGTGAACGGGGTTGTACTTCCTTCCGTTGTCGTTGCCGGCCATGGTGACGGCTCCTCGCGTGGACCGCGGGCGCACGGGTTTGCGCGCCCCTACGAGGTTCAATGTGGGGCGCACCGCAAGCGCTCCAAGCTTCCCGGGGAGGGACGAGCGCAGGCCCGCCCGGCCGGTGCGCGGGCACCCAGGCGAGACTCAGAGCCGCTGGATGCGAGGCGCGCGGAAGCGGACGCGTGAGCCGGCGTGGTGGGCCTGCAGCCCGATACGGCCGGAGCGGGGCTTGTGCGCGGGCGCGGTGAAGACGCACACCTCCACGCCATTGAGGACGACGCGCAGGTCCAACCCACCGGCGAGGATGTCGAAGTTGTTCCACTCGCCCAGGGGCCTGGAGGCCATGAGGAGCGCGGGGGCGAGCGTGTAGAGGGCGCCGGTGAGGTGCAGGGGGCTGCCCTGCTTGCCGTGCTCGGGGTCGACGCCGCGGTCGTCGATCTGCACCTCGAAGCCGGCCTTCCAGTCGGGCTGCTTGCGCGCGAGCTCGGCGGTGGGGAAGCGGAAGAAGACGCCGGAATTGTCCTCGATGGAGTGGGCGAGCCAGTCCACCTGGAGCCGGAAGTCGGAGAACTCGGCGGGGGTGTACCAGAGGAGGCCGGAGCCGCCCTCGGACTCGAGGACGCCGGGGCCGGCGGGGACGAAGCGCCCCTGGCCCGCCATGGCCCAGGCACCGGGGATGTCGAAGGACAGCGTCTCGAAGGAGTCCATGTGCCGCCCAGGGTGGCGCGAGCGCGGGCCCGCGAGCAAACGCACGAGGTCACATCCTTCATCTGGTCGACGGAGTCATCCCCTGACTGGCCGGCAAGCGTCCTGGGAGCGACGCCCGTCACAATTCCAGACCCGCCATTCCGTCCACCCTGGGGGAGTGTCATGACACCAGTGGAACGGAAGAAGCAGCAGGAGCGGGACGAAAGGCAGCAGAAGAAGAGGGAGTGGAAGGACTGGATGGGGGCCGTGGAGCAGGCGCGGCAGGAGGTCGCGGGCCTGAAGCTCGATTTGAAGCAGAAGCCCTCGCCGTTGGAGTTCAAGAAACACTTCCTCGGCCACGCGGGGGTGGAGGAGAGGCTCCAGAAGCTCCGGGAGGAGTGCGAAGGCAAACGGTTCTCCGACGTCGTCGATGAGGAGGGACACCAGTACGTCGACCTGGTGATGGAGGGCGGGGGGACGCTGGGAATCGCGCTGCTCGGGTACATCCACGCGCTGGAGTCGGTGGGCATCCGCTTCCTGAGCATCGGAGGGACGTCGGCCGGATCCATCACCGCGCTGCTGCTGGCGGCGGCGAACCCGGACAAGCGCCAGGCGAAGGCCGAGGAGCTGTTCCACATGCTCTCGCAGCTGGATCTGCCCACCATCCTGGACAGCAGGTTCCCGGTGAACCGGTTCATCCGGGCCGTCCAGCGGCGGGTGCCCAAGCAGGCGCGCGACGCCAGGTGGGGAGCCCGGATGAAGGGGAGGCTGAGGTCCCTCGCCGTGGGGTTCTCCCGCTTCCAGTGGGGTCTGTTGTCGTGTCCCAGCGTCCTGCGCCGTCTGGGGCTCAATCCGGGTGAGCGCTTGCTGAAGAGGGTCCACGGGGTGCTCGAGGCCCACCAGGTGAGGACGGCCGGGGACCTGAACGCGCTGATGGCCACGCTGCCGGGGAGACTCCTCGAGAAGAAAGACAACCAGGAACCGAAGCCCCTCGAGATACCGGAGGACAAGAAGCCACGCCTGGCGCTGGTCGCCTCCGAGGTCTCCACGGGCACCAAGGTCGTCTTCCCGCAGATGGCGCGGCTCTTCTGGAAGGACGCGGAGAAGGTGGATCCGTCGCTCTTCGTCCGGGCCTCCATGTCGGTGCCGTTCTTCTTCCGCCCGCTGCGGCCGGAGGGGATGCCGCGAAACGACGACGAGTGGAACGCGCTGGTCGACTACGACGGGGGCACGCCCGTGGATTCCTGCATGCTGGTGGACGGGGGCATCATGTCGAACTTCCCCATCAGCGAGTTCCACTCGACGACCACCCCACGCACGCCGACCTTCGGCGTGAAGCTGGGGCTGGAGAAGCGCCAGCGCATCGACGCCCTGTCACGAGGCCTGAGCGCCAGGCCCCTGGGACAGCTCGGCGCGGCCATCTTCAACTCCGCGCGGCAGACGCTCGATGAGGACTTCATCAACAAGAACCCGGACTACAGGAAGCTCATCACCACCATCGACACGGGCCCGCACAACTGGCTCGAGTTCGAGCTGAGCGCGGACGAGCAGGTGGACCTGTTCCTCCGGGGCGTGGCGGCCGGAGCCATCTTCCTGAAGCACTTCGACTGGCCGAAGTACAAGGAGGTCCGCAAGCAGCTCGAGCGGGCGCAGCTCGTGGGCACCGAGGGGCAGCCGGACCTCACGCCGCCCGCCGCCCCACCCGCGTGACGGTGAGCGTGCGCGGCGCCTCGGGGGGAGCGGCCTCGTGCCGGGGCTCGCGCGAGTGCCGCGCCCACCAGGCCCGTGCGTCGTCCTCGGACCACGCGGGCACGTCCTCGCACGCGGCGAGCCCGCGCAGGAGCGCGGTGGCGCTCGGAGGACGGCGTGCCGGGTCCTTCTCCAGACACGCGAGGATCAGCCGCTCCAGGCTCTCGGGCAGGGGGCGGCCCAGACGCTCCGAGGGAGGCAGGGGCGGCGCGTGCAGATGGCGCGCGCAGACCTCCATGACCGTCCCCGCGGAGAAGACGGGCTCGCCGGTGAGGAGGAACCACGCCACGGCGCCCAGCGAGTACAGGTCGCTGCGCGCGTCGGCCTTCTCGGGCGAGGTGATGGCCTCGGGAGACAGGTAGAGGGGGGTACCGGTGATGCCCACCGAGCCGCTCGAGCGCGGATTGCCCTGGGACAGCTCGCGCACGAGGCCGAAGTCGAGCACCTTCACGAAGTCCGTCAGGCCGCCGCGCTCGCACAGGAAGACATTGGCGGGCTTCACGTCACGGTGGACGAGCCCGGCGGCATGGGCCTCGGCGAGCGCCCCGGCCACCTGCTGGAGGATGGAGCGCACCCGGCCCGGAGGCTGCGGCCCGTCGGCGCGCACGAGCGCCTCCAGGTCGATGCCCTCCAGGTACTCCATGGCGTAATAGAAGACGCCCTCGGGGGTGCGGCCGAAGTCATAGAGGGCGATGGTGTTCGGGTGGGTGAGCCGGCACGTCACCTGGACCTCGCGCTCGAAGCGGGCGATGGCCGACTCACCGGCGCGCTCGGGGGGCAGCAGCTTGATGGCGGTGGGGCGGCGCAGCAGGGCGTGGCGGGCGCGGTACACCACACCCATGCCGCCCTCTCCGATGCGCTCCTCCAGCGTGTACTGGCCCAGCCGCATGGCCTCGCGGACCTTGCGTTGGAGCCCGTAGATGACGTGCGAGATGAAGGCGCACAACACGACGGACACCAGACACCAGAGCAGGACGAGACCGGCGAGGAAGCCGGGGGAGGGGACGTAGGCGGGGTCCTTGCCGTGAGTATGGGACCACCAGGTGCCCAGGGCGATGGGGACGGAGCAGAGCACACCGACGAGCACCGTGCGCAGGGGGGTGCTGGGGACGATGCCGGCGCGCGCGGTGAAGAGCATCGAGAGGACGAGGATGAAGACGAAGTCGGCGCCGAGGACGGAGTCGAACTGGGAGAGGAAGACGCCGAGCAGCGCGGCGAGCGTGAAGGTGGCGCCCAGGTCGATGGCGGCGAGCGTGGAGAGCGCGCGGGTGCCGCGGCGGAGCCACAGCCAGAGGGAGCCGGAGAGGAGGATGGCCGCCACGCGCAGCCACGTCATGGGCGAGTCGAAGAAGGTATAGCGCGCGTCGATGAGCGTGAACAGCAGGGCATCGATGCCGAGCATGACGCCCCAGAGCACGAAGAGCAGGGCGAGGTACGTGGCCATGCGGCTCTGAACCCAGGCGCGTACCTCTTCCGCGTCTCCGGGCAGACTCCTGAACCCGAAAGCGCGCCACCAGGAGCCAGACCGCGAGGAGGTGTGCATGGCGGGAGCACCATACCCGTGTCGGGGTCCGCGTGCGCCACAGAGGGGAGCCTGCCCACCTGCTTCGGCGTCAGCCCTCGCCGGGAGCGTTCGGCTTCTGAGACTGAGAGCGAAATTCGGCGGCATGGGAGAGGAGCTGGCGGATGGCCTGCTCCGCGTCTCCCTGGCTGGCCTGAAGGAGTGGTGACGTCCACTCCTGGCCCGGCGGCAGGCCCTTGTCCTCCTGGAGCCAGCGCTCGAAGCGCGGGTACTCCTCGTCTCGTGCGCCCGCCAGCGCGAGGCACAACCGGTAGCCATCGATGAAGCCCGCCATCCGCCTCACCTCGATGGGACCGATGAACATTCCGAGCCGTCCGGGCACGTCTCCAATCTCCCGGCGGACTTCCAACAGCATGTCCAGCGTGGGCTTGGGCGGGTGCACGGGAATCCAGGAGGCCGCCCTGCTCGCGGGGTGTTCACCGCTGAAGTGCCACGGGATGGAGGCCAGTGCTTCCGGGGAGAGGGCACGGAACTCGGCGACGAAGTCCAAGAACTTGAGCAGGGCGCGCTTCTGGTCTCCGTGGAATTCCTCCAGATAGGCAGTTTCCCATCCCCGGCCCGGCCAGGCTTTCTTGACATCGCGAAACCACTCGCCGAACACCGAGTCCGCCCCCTCCTCGACGCCCAGGGAATGGAGACACTCCCCATAACCCCCGATAAAGCACATCAACCAATCCACGTCGGGCATGCCGATGTAGAGGTACGGACCCGTCGCGCGGCTTCTCAGGTCCTCGCGGATGCGCAGCAGCACGTCCAGCAGGGGCACAACGGGCTTCACGTCGGCGAGCGCGGCGGGCTGCTGGCTCATGGGGCCACCATCACTGTTTCAACGACCTTCTGGGTGATCTCCGAACGGGCGCCCAGCCTCTCCAGGTACTCGGCCCAGGGCATTCCCACTGCTCCTGTGTATGCGTCGTACGCGCGACCGTTCATCCGGACCAGGACATGATAACCATTCCGTGAAAGATTCACATCCAGGCCGCTCGGCATCTTGAACATCATGTAGGGGTATTTGATGCGGGAGCTGGTCTCCAGCTCCACGAACTCCGGCTTGCCGCCCAGCCGTGTGAAGGCGGCGGAGATGGACTGCGCCACGCCCTGGCAAGAGCCCGCCACCTGCTTGCTCGTGTCGAATGCCGTCTTGAAGGCCCACAACCAGGCGGGGGCTTCCTTGCCCGTGGTCACCACCCAGTAATCGATGGCCTCCGTCACCTGTCCCCGCGCCAGCAGGCTGAGGGTATGAGCCCGGAGCGTGTCCGCGCCCATCACCTGCGCGGCCACCATCTCCCGGACGGGTACTGCACCGTACGCAGTGCCGGTGAACCCCATCCCCAGGAACAAAATCAGACAGACGCGCGGCAGCCACATGCAGCGTGATTCTCAGCCGCGGCCCGCGCCGTGTCGATGCACACCGATTGACTGCCCGGGCGCACCCGGAGTGCGTCACCCGCTCAGAACGTCCAGCCCACGGCGAGCTGCCCGCGAGGGCCCACACTCCACTCGTCGAAGGGCGTGCGCAGCTCCAGCCACTCGCCACCACTCGTCAGCATCGTGGGCTCGCTCACCGTGCCTCGCTCATACGTCAGTCCCAGGCCCAACGAGGCCTGCACGGTGAAGCCCCGGCCCAGGCGCAGGCTGTAGCCCGTGAGCACCGCGCCTCCCACGCTCCACGCCTTCTCCAGCGAGCCCACCGGGTAGCCCCCGCCCTTCAACTCCCACCACCCATGTGCCACCTCGAGCCGGGGACCCACCCACATCCCGTTCAGCGCCGAGCCCGTCATGTAGAAGCGCGCGCCGGGCTCGATTCCCACCCGTAGGAACGCCTCGTCCGAGTCGCCCAGCAGGCCGTTCCATGTCTCCAGGTCGAAGGCCACCCGCAGTCCCAGGTTCACGCTGAAGTGCTCGTCCACCTCCCGCTCCCCCTCCACCGAGAACCCGTTCCGGTCCAACAACGGCACCGTCACGCCCACGAACGTCCGGCGGGGCTCCAGGCGGGGCACGGTGGCGCTCGTGGCCACCTCGCCCTCGTTGCCCGCCGCGGCCATCCACAGTGCCGTCATCACTCCCACCACACCGTGCATGTCACCTCCTCCGACGCGCTCCGGCTCCACCTTCCACCCGTAGCACGGACTCACTAGGGTGTGGCCATGTCCTCGAACACCCTCGAATCCCCCTTCGTCACCGCCACCACCTGGAGCTCCCTGGGGGATGGGCGCTACCGCGGCGACATCCGCCCCGAGTGGTTCCAGGGGCGTGGCGCCTACGGCGGCATGCTCGGGGGCTCCCTGCTGCGCTCGATGATGCGCGAGCTGAACGATTCGGCCCGCGCGCCGCGCTCGCTCACCGTGCACTTCTGCGCTCCCGTGAGCGAGGGCGAGGCCACGCTCGCGGTGCGCATCGAGCGCGCCGGCCGCCAGGTGACGCACCTGTCCGCGCGGCTGGAGCAGGCCGGACAGGTGGCCTGCCTCGCGAGCGCCACCTTCGCCACCTCGCGCGAGACGCCCCTCGTCTACGACGACGCGCGTGCGCCCCGGGTGCCGCCTCCCTTCGACGTGCCTTCCATGCCGAGCGAGTTGCTCCCCACCTTCGGCGCTCACTTCGATTACCGCTGGTGCGTGGGCGCCGCGCCCTACTCGGGTGCCGCCGAGGCCCGCACCGGTGGGTGGATCCGCCCGCGCGTCCCGACACCGCTCGATGCGCCCCTCGTGGTGGGCCTGCTCGATGCGTACCCGCCCGCCGCGCTCTCGCGGGTACAGGGCTTCTGCAACGGCGCCACCATGGACTACACCGCGCACTTCTACGCGCCCCTGCCGCTCTCCGGGGCCGCACCGGATGCCTTCTACCTGCGCACCGGCCACTCCCGTCACGCCGCCGAGGGCTACGCGGATGACCTGGCGGAATTGTGGAGTGAGAGCGGTCAATTGCTCGCTCAATTGCGCCAGGTGGCGGCGGTGTTTCCAGCGGCGCGGTGAGCCGTACCGTCTGTCTCCTCGGGAAAGCGAGGGAACTCCAGACACAGGCAAGCATTGACGCGAAGCGCAAGACTCTCTTTCGCGTGTCCAAAGTTGGCCTTCTGTGTAACGGAATGCTAACACGGCGGCCCTCTCCGGTCGGACGGTCATCCACCTCAGGAGGGGGGGATTGAGGTCGGTCCGGGAGGTAGCACTCCCCGCAGTCGCCACAGGAGAAGTCACATGCGCAAGTTCTTCCTCATCAGCAGCGCCGCCGTGTCTCTGTTCGCCGTCGGTTGCACCTCGCCCGAGTCCGTGTGCAAGTCCGGAATCGATCTCGCCTGTGAGCGCGCCTTCGAGTGCATGTCGAACGAGATGAAGGCCACCGAGCAGTTCAAGGCCGCCTACGGCGCCAACGCCGAGGAGTGTAAGACCAAGCAGTACGGCACCGCGAAGTGCGAGGCTCGCAAGGAGTACGACGAGGCCTGCACCGACGGAAAGAAGTACGACCTGGGCAAGGCCTCGGATTGCTCGGACGCGAAGGCGGCCCAGACCTGCACCGACTACCTGGACGCGACCAAGATCCCGGCCGCGTGCAAGGAGATCTGCGCCTAGTCCCGCGCGGCACCTCCAGGTGCCGGAGCCGTGAAGCACGAAGGGCCGGTCTCCCCATCCCGGAGGCCGGCCCTCTCTTCTTTCCCGGCCTTCGTGCCGGAGCTGTTCCACCCGTTGAGAAAGAGGCGGCGAGCGCGGGGACTTCGCACGAGCGGTGAAGGGGAGCGAAGGCCGTCACGGGGGTTCGCCGGGGGCCACTTCCGCTCCACGCGGGGCTCGGGTACCTTGCGCCGCCCTGCGTTCCGCAGTTCCGCAGTACGCAGCAAACCGAGGACCCCAACGATGGCAAGGATTTCCCAGGACCAGGCCCAGGAGCGCCACGCGTTCCTGCTCGAGCTCTTCCGCAAGCAGCCGGACATCAGCCGCAACGAGGCGATGGAGGCCTACAAGGACAAGTTCGGTGCCTCGCTGAACGCCAAGACGTTCAACGAGCTGCGCGAGCAGGCCCTGAGCGAGGCGGACGGCGCCGAGGAGAAGGCCGAGGAGACCTCGAGCGAGTCGGAGTCCGAGAACGAGACGCCGGCGGAGGACGTGGCGTCGCGGCTGAAGGTGGTGGCCTCGTCCGAGCCGATGAACGGCGCGAGCGCCCAGCCGGCGAAGAAGCCGAAGGCGAAGGGCACCGGCCCGAAGAACGTGTTCGTGGACGCCTCGCAGGAGCAGCTGCAGTTCCTGGAGCGCGTGGTGCAGCAGCTCCAGGAGTCCGGCGCGAGCAACCTGCGCATCGACCACGCCACGGACCGGTGGATGGTCCTCACCGTGGAAACGAAGTAGCCGGCTAGAAGTCCCCGGGCCCCTCGAGGTGGACGGAGGGGCTCGGAGCGCCCGCGGGAGCGAGCGCGCTCGGAGTCTCGGTGGCGTCGAAGGCGCGCGGGCGCAACAGGCGCAGCGTGAGCACGAGCGCGAGGAAGAGCAGTGCGCAGCTGACGGTGATGAAGCGCACGCCCACGCGGTCCGCCAGGGCCCCCTGCAACCACACCCCCCCCGCGTACCCCACGCCGAGCATCATGCCGTAGATGCTGCTGATGCGGGCCTGGAGATCGCGCGACACGCGCAGCTGGCAGGTGGTGTTGAAGCCGGTGAGGGTGGCCATGTAGAGCGCGCCCAGGGCGACGATGGCCAGCGCCGCCACGTGCAGGGTGGGCGCCATCCAGTACAGCGCCGCCACGGGGCCGATGAGCAACACGGTCCACTCCATCAACCGCTTGCGGCCGAGCCACTCCACCAGGGGCCCGAGCATCACCGCGGCCGACACGGCGCCCACGCCCTGAGCGGTGACGAGCAGCGAGGTGGCGACCTCGCCCTGGTGGAAGACGCGGATGGCGTACACGGGCACCAGGCCGATGAAGGGGGCCACCAGCGCGGAGAGCGTCAGCGTGCCCATCATCACCAGCAGGATGCCCCGGTCCTGCCACGCCACGCGGGCGCCGCGCACGATGCCGGGCCACAGCTCCTCGGGTACCTGGGCGGCATCCCGGCCGGAGGAGCGCACGCGCCACAGGGCGACGAGCACCGCGAGGAAGGAGAGGGTGTTGCACAGCAGGGCCCAGGCCGGGCCGCCAACGGCGAGCACCAGGGCGGCGAGCATGGGGCCGATGATGCGCCCCAGGTTGTACTGCGCCGAGCTGAGGCTGAAGGCGCTGTGCAGGTCCTCGGAGGGGACGACCTCGGAGATGAGGGCGGAGAAGGCGGGGCCGATGAGGGTGTTGGCGCAGCCGTTGAGGAAGGAGATGACGGCCACGGCGGGCACGGTGAGGCGGCCGGTGAAGGCGAGCACGGTGAGGATGCCGGCCAGCAACGCCTGCACGAGGGTGCCCACGGCGACATAGGCGCGCCGGTCGAAGCGGTCGGCGAGCGCTCCGCCCACGGGGGAGAGCACCACGGCGGGGAGGTAGGTGAGGGCGGCGATGCCCCCGGTGGCCTCGGCGCGGCCCGTCACGGTGGTGACGAACACACCCAGGGCGAGCAGCTCCATCCAGGTGCCGATGTTGGACACGAGCGCGCCGGACCAGACATGGACGAAATCCCGATGCCCGAAAGCTCGGAGGGAAGAGAAACGAGACAGGTGAAGGGCTCGCACGGCGCTCCCCTTGTAACGCACCGGGGTGACGCGCGCTCGGTGGGCACCTGCGCACACGTCCCGAGTGCATGCTCGTCGGCTCGGCGGGTGGGCTTCCGGCAAGCCTTCAGCCGAGGCGAACTCCTATGAACACAAACCAATCACGCACCACACTGCCCCAAGCACCCTCTCCCCCTGGGAGAGGGCCGGGGTGAGGGTATGCGTCCCCGTGCTCGTCCCAGTGTGGAACGAAGAGGCCGGCCCCGAGCCCCCGCGTGCTCACGGGGGCGCGGGTGTCCGGGAAGCCCTCGGAACCCACGGGAGAAGTCAGGTCGGGAGATGGGAGAGGAAACTCGCCCACCGCTCCGGCGATACCACCGCGTGCGTCGGGTTCTGCTAGGGTCGGGCGGACGTTCGGAGGCCCACAACCCTGATCATCCACCTTCCGAGAATTGGCGCCCGGGTCGGCGACTACATCATCACCCAGAAGCTGGGAGAGGGCGGCTCGGGCCATGTGTACAAGGCCGAGCGGGGCAATCGACTCTTCGCCATCAAGTTCCTGACGGACCCGGAGCTGACGGGCTGGAACCGGCGGGAAATCACGCTGATGCTCCGGCTCCAGTTGCCGAACGTGGTGGGCTTTCGCGCGTGCGAGCGGTGGCCCCACCCGGACCTGGGCTACCCCTACATCGTCATGGACTACGTCCACGGGCTGACGATGGACCAGTGGGCGCAGCGCATCAACCCCACGGCCCGGGTGGGGATGCACACGTACCTGAAGATCGCGCGAGCCATGAGGGAGGTGCACCGGCGCGAGGTGCTGCACCGGGACCTGAAGGAAACGAACATCATGATCCGGGCCGATGACGGCGAGCCGGTGGTGATCGACTTCGGATTCGGAGCCATGAAGGGAGCGCCCACGGAGACGAAGCCGGGCCTGGTGCCGCCCGGGACCCCCGAGTATCGCAGCCCCGAGATGCTCAAGTTCCTGAGGGGCGAGGCAGAAGAAATCACATACACCTACACGCTGTCCGACGAGTTGTGGGCGATGGGGGTGCTCCTGTACTGGCTGCTGACGGATGAGATGCCATTCGGCGATCGGACGGAGCTCGGGCTGCACGACCGGATATTGCAGAAGACGCCCAGAGCGCCCCACGACCTGAACCCGCGAGTGCCCGAGGCGGCGAGCCGGCTGTGTATGCGCATGCTGGCGAAGGACCCTCACGAGCGCTTCACGGGTGATGACGAGTTGTGCGCCGCACTGGAAGCGGTGCTGGCCGCGGCCGAGGGGGACGCGAGCTGGGACGAGCCGTTGATGGAGCCCCCGGGCGCGAGCGGGGAGTCCAACGAGGAACCGGAGGAACCGAAGGAGGAACAGCAGTGGATGGCCCACGAGCCCCCACGCGGTTGGTGGCCGGAGGAAGAGCCATCGGCGCGGGAGGAGACAGCGGCCCCCCCCGTGGAGCCAGCAGTGGCCCGTGCCCATGAGCCCGCCGTGGCGGCGGATATGAACGCCTCGCGGGAGGCAAAGCCAGCCGTGGGGACGCAGTGCCCGGAGGCGCCCACCGTGGGGACGGTGGCTGACGGAGCGGGGCCAGGGCGGGAGCAGGAGGTGCGCCACGCCGCGCGGGTGGAAAAGGTCGAGCGGCTTTCCGTGGCGCTGGTGGTGGGTCTCACGGTGGTGGCGGCGCTCGTCGTGGGTTCGCTGAGCGCGTCCGGGCCCGCGCCGGATGCCGCGCCCGCCTCCGTGGCGGACGGGACCTCCTCCCCACCTGATGCATCCGCTCAGGGGGAGGTGACGACTCAGGCCATATCTTTCCGTGAAGTGGCGCGACCGGGAAACCTTGCCGAATCTGAATCAGACGCGGCGCCCGACAGGGCTCAACCCCCCGCGCCTCTTCCTACCGCCATGTCTCGAAAGAAAGATTCCCGCCCGAAGCCCGAAGAGAAGCTCACGCCCCAGTCGCCGAACAAGGCCCGGCGATGTGTCCCCATTCCCCAGAAGGTATGCACGGCGGCCAGTGTCTGCACCATCGTTCTCACGGGCTGCTCTGGCCCCCAGGTACGTCCCACTCCCGAGCCTGTCGAATGCCCGGCGGGTTGGCGCGAGACCCACGCCCGATTGGACATTTCCGGACGAGGAAACGTCGTGCTGCAAGGGTATGAAGGGGAGAACACGGAGAGGGCAACCGTGCATGAGGGCCCCGCCAATGTCGTGGTGTCAGGAGGGGGAATTGGCGATCTGCCTCGGGGCACCTTGCTCTCTGGGACGCGGCAGCCTGGGGAGAACCGCTTCTACGGCACCTTCACCCAGGCGCGGATTCCAGGCGGTGGGACCTACCCCGTTTGTCTGGTCATTGCCCGGGACGCTCCGGGAATCTGGCCCGATGGCTCGACTTGCCCCGTAGGACTGGGTGAGTGTCCCACGCCTGAAAGCAGGCCGGGCAACATGAAGAGCGCGACTCGCTTTCCTGTCTTCGCAAAGGGTGAGTATTGGTTTAGCAGGTAGGTACCCTTGCTTCGAGTGCCGTCCGCAGGGGTTGGCGCGATGTGCGCTCGAGCTTGGCACCGTTTGGGTCAACAGGGGAGCCACATCGGGCCCCGTTCCTTCTGGAGATTGAATTCCCGTGCTGCTCCTGTCTCCCGGCGCTCTCCTGGCGCTGGTTCTCCTCGCGGGTGCTACGGAGGCCACCGAGATCCCCTTCCATCCGCGCTGCGCCGCGAAGCCTCGCATTGACCTGGTGGCGGACTCCACGGGGCAGGCGCCCGAAGTTTGCGTCAGCCCGGACGAGCCGACGACATTGATCTTTTGACTCCCCCCTGGCGCCGAGGGCGGTGGAGTTTCAACCAGCAGGCCGCCTGGCGGATTGGGCACAGGGCCAGGAGGCTTGGAGTGTGCTTGTCATTCCCAAGGAGAATTATCTTCCAGGAGAGCGGGTAAAGATAACGGTGCGATTCGCGGATGGTGCGGCCCCGGCAAGTGCGAGCTTCTGGCTGGTGGGCCACGCGGCGAGGGGAGCACGGCGTGTGGAGGTATTCCGCCAGCCGCACCCCGCGGACGCGCTCAAGAGAGAGGTAATCGAGGCACAGGCCGAAGCACGTCAGTGCCAGGAGGACAAGGCGCGGCTTCTGGTCGAGCTCAAAGAGCCTGGCAGACTCATGGGGACCGCATTGCTGGAGCGTAAACACATGGTTGTGTCAGATGACATCTGGATGCACGTGAAGCACCACCCGGCAAACGCACTCAGGGCGGAAACGGTCCGAAGCTACATCCATCCGGGAAGACTGGCGGTAAGGGTTGAACTCAGCAACCCTGGCGCCGAGTCCTGGAGAGCGGAGGGGGCCGTGTTGAAGGACCCGACGGGCGCGGAGATAGCGCTTTCGGTGTGGCAGGAGTCGGCCATTGATTCCGGCATGCTTGGCCTTGTCGTGGTGGGCGCCGAGAAGCCAGCGGATCAGCTCAGTTGTCCCTGCACCCTCAAGCTGTGGGAAGAACAGGGGCCCCGCACCGTCACCCTCGGGAACATCACGTTCCCGGCAGTGCCGCAAGAAGCGGAGTCCAAGTAGTCGCTGCATCCTCTCTCACTCCACCAACCCGGTGGTTTGACGAGCGCGCCCGTATTTCAGTGTAATTCCGGAGCGACGGCTTTGGGTCGCATCGCCTCTGGAGGTGCGCCGTGTCCACCCGTCTTCCTGGTAGGTGCCCTACAGGCGCGCATCTGGGCCCCTGCTCTCGCGCCTGGGCCCTCATCGTCCTCTTCCAGTTCGCGTGTGCCACGGGCACCCCGCACGGCAGCCTCCTTGCTGGCTACCGTTACAACCCGCTCACCCTCCCGCCGTCTCCCAAGGAACGTGTGGCCGCCACGGTGGAGCCAGGTCTCGAGTCCGCCACCGTGTACGTCGTGGACTTCATGGAGCCCGGCAACGTCACCACCCAACCGGTGCCCATCCCCAGGGCCGAGTTTCAGCAAGCCTTCCAGCGGCTCGCTCGCGACGCGCGGCTGAAGCGGAAGTCTCCACGTGAGGCCGCCCACGAGTTGCTGAGTCTCGTGGCGACGCAGCCGGACGACTCATGGGTCACCATGACGGGTGACTGGGAGGTGGAGCAGCACCACCGCTCGGCCCCCACCTGGACACCCTTGCGTCAGGACGGCCCGGTTGAGCTCATTCCCGAGGCCGAAGCAGCCCTCAAGCAGAAGTACCTGAAGTGGTGTGAGCACCAGGGGGGCGGCGACTGCCTCGGTCTGCTGGACGATGGGCCCTATTTGCGCGCCGATGATCGGCGAGCGTTTGCCCTGGCCTTGGCCTTTGGCAGGGTCCTCGAGGAGACGCGCGATGCACTGAAGGCCGAGCTGCTGGACGTGCGAATGATTGTTTCCATGGTCGTCTGGACAGTGGCCCTCTACTGCATGATGTGGCTGGTGCCCGAGCCGACGACCAAGGCCCTGGCCGCCAGCCTGACCCTCCTCCTCGTGGGCTACCTGGGGCTCGAAACGGTGTACGGCCTCATGGACGGGTGGGCCCGAATGGCCGACACGGCGCACCACGCCGCCACCTTCGAGGAGCTGCGCGCGGCGGGCGAGGAATTCGGCAAGGTGCTGGGCGAGGATGCGGCCCGGGCCATGATTCTCGCCGTGTCCACACTCGCTGGGCACACGCTGGGGCAGGTGGTGGCCCGGGCGAAGTCGCTTCCGCGCTTCAACGTCGCGGGGGCGCAGTTCGAGGCGCAGGGCGGCGCCGCCGTCATGGGGCGCCTGGAAGTCACCGAGACGGCGGTCGCATCGGAAGGCGCCCTGGCCAAGGCGGTGGCGGCGGTGGAAACGGTGGCCACCTCTCCTCAGGGCCCCATGGCCGTGGTCATGCTCAAGAAGGGGCCGGGCGGTGGGACGGGACAGGCCACAGGGGGCCGCTCCTCCGAAACCGTCATCCGTCATCGGGGTGGCAACCGGCAGGTGGAACTCAGCGACGGCCAGCGCTGGCATCTGCCACGCGGAAAGTCGGCCGCGGACATTCCCGCTGAGGACAAGGTGGGCGACATGCTCCAGGAGGCCGTCACCAAGGCCGCCAAGAAGTGGGGGCCCGACAGGCTCTCTTTCAAGGAGGACAAGGCCATCAAGGAGGCCCTGGAGCGAGGAGAATACTGGCTGGCGCGACTGCTAGAGCGCGAGGCCCGAGGGCGTTTCGTGCACGAAGAGGTCAAAGCCCAATTGGGAGGGGGCCTTCGGTTCAAACACCAGGGAGTGGACGTGGTTGACCTGAAGACGGGCCGCAAGTACGAGATTCTCTCCGGCACGGAGTCGAATCTGGCTCGTCACGGCAGGCGCATGGCGGGCGAGTTCTTCCGGATGCTCACCTTCTGAAAGGGACAACCATGGGGTGGCTGGAGAACGTCCGCCTTGAGGACAAGGAGATTGAGAACGAGCGGCTGGAGTTGACGGACAAGAACTCGCTCTATTTCCTTGGCCCCAACCTATCGCTTAGAAACTGCACCGTCATCCTGAAGGTCTCCGCCAGGAACTTGATCATCGTTGGGGCACGGTTCATTGACAGCACCTTCGAGGTGAAGCAAGAGCTGAAAAATCATCAACAATGGGTGAAAGCCTCCCTCAAGGGGTGCCGCTTCAAGGGACGCCTGACGGGGTGCGACTTCGGGCACTGGCCCGACTACGGCACAGGTTGGGAGCACGGGGCCATCGAGGACTGCGACTTCACCGAAGCCCGTCTGGATGGCTGCCGCATCATGGGCTCGGACCCTGCCACCATTCGCTTTCCCAGGTGGCCCTGCTTCACCATCCTGGACCCCATCGGGCGAGCCCCCGAGCTGCGCAGCGTCAAGTGGCCGGGCCGATTTGGCCGCATCGTCATCGAGGACCTGCACAAGCAACCGGCCCCCACGAAGGCCTTGACCTTGTCCGCTACGGTCGAGGCAAAGCACTTCGAGACTACCCCAGAAGAATTCCGCGCCGTCGTCGAAAGGTTTGACTGCATCCTCTACTGAGGGGCGGTCCGAGGTCGCGCGGGGCCTCGCTCTCCCCAAGCGGTCCCCCCTCGCTCACCACATAAAATGCGGGAGAGCCCTCCCACCGGGAGAGGGCCGGGGTGAGGGTATGCGTCCCCGTGCTCCTCCCGGTGCAACGAGAGGCTACTCCGCGCCGGTGGCGATGGCCTTGCGAGGAGTGATGACGCCGTCCGTGCCCACCACGGCGCCGGTATCGGGGAAGTCCTCGGAGGTGAGGCGGCGCACGAGGGGAATGACCTCGCCGGAGGGATCGGGCTGGGGGATGCCGCGGCCTTCCTGGCGGGTGGGGAGGATGCGGCCGGAGCGGAAGCGGCCCTGGGAGTCGAGCTCCACGTCCACGATCATGCCGAGCCCCTGAGGGCCCTTGAGGTTGAAGGTGCCGTAGGTGGCGAAGTTGCCCATGGAGTAGACGATGAGCCGATCCTTGTAGAACTCCAGGGCGCGCACGACGTGGGGCCCGTGGCCGAGCACCAGGTCGGCACCAGCGTCGATGACGGCGTGGGTGAAGACGCGCAGGTTGCCGCGGTTCTCGCCGAAGAACATCTCGGAGCCACGGGGGATGTTGAGGGCCTTGGAGCCCTCGGCGCCGCCGTGGAAGGAGACGAGGACGAGGTCGTGGTTCTGCTTCACCGAGCGCACGAGGGCGGCGGCGCTGGGGGTGTCATTGAGGTAGTTGCAGTTGGCGGAGGTGTGGAAGGCGACCATGCCGATGCGCAGGCCGTTGCGCTCGACGGTGGCGACGGTGCCGGCGGGGCCGCTCCAGCGGATGCCGAGCGCATCGAGGGTGGACTCGGTCTCGCGGCGGCACAGCTCGCCGAAGTCACCGGAGTGGTTGTTGGCGGTGGAGGCCAGGTCGACGCCCGCGTCCTGGAGGTACTTGCCGTAACGGGTGGGGGAGCGGAAGGCGTAGCAGTTGCCGCTCTTGCGGCACTTCTTGGTCTCGCCGTTGTCGCAGAGGGGGCCCTCGAGGTTGATGAAGGTGAGGTCCGCGTCGCGCAGGAGGGGGGCGACGGTGGCGAGGCTGGAGACACCATCATCGGGGGGCAGGAGGCCCTCGGGGAAGGAGGAGCCGAGCATCACGTCACCGACGGCGCGGATGCGCAGACGGGCGTTCTTGGGAGGAGCGGGGCGGGGAGAGGGCTTGCCCGACTCGACGGAGGCGAGCTTCTGCTGAAGGGAGGACTGGCCGCGGGCCTGGGTGAGGGCGTCCTCGAGGTCGGGATGGTTGGGGTCGAGCTTCTGCACCTGGGTCCACTCGGAGAGGGCGTCGGACCAGCGGTTGACGAGCGAGTAGGCCCAGCCGAGCTCCCAGTGGCAGTCGATGCGGGAGGGAGCGGCGCGGGTGCAGGCGGAGAAGGCGTCGATGGCGGCGTTGGCGTCCTTGACCTTGAGGGCCTCGACCCCCCTGGCGTAGAGCGCGTCAGCTCCCTCTCCCCCTGGGAGAGGGTTGGGGTGAGGGTCTTCGGCCTGCGCGGCGGGAGCGGCAGGGGCCTCGGGAGCAGCCGGAGCAGCCGGAGCAGCAGGGGCGGCGGGAGCCTCTGAAGCGGCGGGGGCGGCGGGAGCGGGAGCGGCACTGCTCGCGGAGCCCTGATCGACGGGCTGAGAGCGGGAAGCGGACTCGGACTCGGCCACGGAGGGGCCACGAGCGGTCGCGCAGCCACCAAGGGCGGAGAGCGCGAGCACGGAGAGCAGAAGGGAGCGGGAGCGCATGAGGGCGCGCATCTTACGGCTCCCAGGTCCACGGACAGAGGAAAGCGTGCGCACACGTCCAGCGCTCGACGGCGGAGCAGCCGGGCGGGCGTCCAGGAGTGAGGTAGAGGAAATCCCCGCTGCCCTGAAGGAGGCGAGGAGAAGGTCGAGGGGCCGTGCCCACCACAGTCCACCTGACCGCTTGAGTTGGCCCGGAAAGGCTCCTACAGTCCACCTCTCGGGTTCGGTGGAGCGGATGGAAGGGGCAGGGGATGGGGATGGACATCAACCAGCGCAAAGAGAAGTTTGGCGAGGCGTACCTCCGCGCTGTCGCCAGCGTAGCTGGCTTCACGCTGTACAGGCCCGAGGTCGATGATGACAGCGTGGACTGGGGCATCGCCGCTCGAGGCACTGAAGTGTTGCGCCGCAGACCGCGCGTCGAGCTGCAGCTCAAGTGCACCTCGGCTGATGTCCTCCGGGAGGACGGACTCCACTTCGCCCTGGGTCTGCGCAACTATGAGCAGCTCCGGGAGACGAACCTCCTCGTGCCCCGGATCCTCCTCGTCGTCCGCGTCCCGGTCGAACCCGGCGAATGGCTATCTCAATCGGAGCGGGAGCTCACGCTACGCCACTGCGCCTGGTGGGTATCACTGCGTGGACTCGAACCGACCCCCAATACCGGAACCGTCACGGTCGTACTCCCGCGCCTTCAGGTGCTGAGTCCAGGGGCACTCCACAGGATGATGGAGCGCATCAACCGGGGAGAGGCGCCATGAAACCCGACACGGAATCCTTGATGGCCCTGCGTCCACTCGAGCTGGCGGCCTATCTGCGGAGCCGGGGATGGCACGAAGCCGAGCGTCTGGGCGAGCGTGCCTCCATCTGGCTGGCAAGACGGGGAGGAGAGGAGTTGGAGCTCCTCCTGCCTCTGGACCCCACGCCAGGTGACTACATGTCACGGCTGGCGGAGGTCGTCTCGACGCTGGAAGCGGCCGAGGCGCGTCCACGCTCGGAGATCCTCGACGACATAGCGGCAACGACAGCCGACACCGTCCGCTTCCGCTTCCTGGGTCCCACCTTCGAGCAACACTCGGTCAACGTCGAGCACGGGGTGCACATCTACGAAAACGTGAGGGAGTTGTTGCTCGCCGCGGCCTGTGCGGCGGTTGGACCCCGCCCGGTCTTCTCCACCCGGAAGCCCACACGAGCGCTCGAATACCTCACCACCGTCCAGCTCGCGCCCCCGGCACGGGGAAGCTACGTAGTCACCGTGCGCTCCCCGGTGCCACCGACACTGGCCCACCAGGGAGCCCCTCTCCCCGAGGCGGATGAGCCCTTCGAGCGCCGGGTCATCTCGACCCTGGCCACTTCGCTCGCGGGCGCGCATCGCGCCGCCATCCGCGCGGCTTCCGGTGCGACCTTCCAGCCATTCCACGACGAGGTGGCATCGGGTGTCAGCGCCAATCTGTGCGAGGCACTCGCCGGGCTCGTCGCGCGAAGTGGGGCACGCACGTGCGAGATCACCGTGGCCGAGGCTCCCAGCCGCCCCGGCTTGGAGGAGCGGCACGTATCCTTCTCGGCGGACGTGGCTCCGGTGCTTCGGGAAGCAGCGCGTGTCTTCCGCGCGAGCGCCCTTCGTGAGGATTTCGAGCTGGAGGGGCTCGTCATCCGGCTCGAGCGAGGCGAGGGAGCCACCACGGGTATCGTCACCGTCGCGGGGGTGGTCGACTCCAGCCTCCGCAAGGTGCGGTTGGAGTTGGAAGCCAACGACTACCCGACAGCCATCGAGGCCCACCTCAAAGCGCGGCCCGTGCGCTGTGAGGGCGAGCTCGTCCGCGAGGGCCGTGCCCATGTCCTGCGCCACCCGCGTCGGTTCGTCCTGAAGTCGGAGGAGCGCGAGGAATGAGTTTCGAGCCCTGGACAGTCCCGCTTCCACTGCGACAGGGTCGGAATGAGACTCTTCCCTCTTCACGAGGATTCCCCATGCGCCTCTTCCCCACCGCCGCGGTGCTCGCCGTCTCCGCCCTCCTTCCCGCCTGTGAGGTTCCGATCTCCGAGTACTGTACCCTCGAGGCACGGCCCTCGGTGCAGGTGACGGTGGTGGATGCACAGGGCAATCCGCAGCGGGACGCCCGCGTCACCTTCACGCGGGACGGCGGCCCCGAGCAGCAGGCTCAGTGCAATGGCGGTCGCGACCCGCAGCAGGGCAACTGCGACACCTGGGTGACGGAGTACGAGCGGCCGGGCCAGTTCGTCATCAAGGCCACGAGCGCCGACGGCCAGCGCTCCGTGCAGCAACAGGTCACCGTGACCGAGGACGAGTGCCACGTCCGCAGCGAGTCCGTGAAGCTCGTCCTCCCGGGCTGAACCGTCTCCCCACGAAACGGGCTGACCCCGCCCTCACGGCGTGCAGCTTCCCTCCAGCGACAAGCGGTAGCCCGGAGAGCAGCTGCCCGCCTCGACGCACCAGCCATCGCCTCCGTCGTGCAGACCGGGCCCACAGGCCGACGCCTCGAAGCACTTCGCTTCCGGGTCACCCGTGCTGAGCAGCTCCCCGTGCAACTCCAGGCCCCCGAGATTCACCGTCAGCTCCGCGGGTGAGGGGCTCGCGCGGTAGAGGCGCAGGGGATACGCCGGAAAGCCCAGCCGAACCGACCGCATGCACACCCGCTCGGCCATGCGCTCGGGGACCTCCCGAGGCCCGAGATGAAGCCACGGCGCGAAGCCCTCCGGAGTGCCGTAGACACCCTCCACCGCGTCCAGGAAACCCGGACACGCCGAGTCCGCCGTGAGCCGCGCCTCCGTGAGCCCTCCCTGGACACCGTTCCTCCCCGTGAAGACGAGCCGCAGGGGACACTCTCCTCGAGCCAGCGACACGGTGAACTCGAGCCGGGCCACACACCGGTCCTCGACCGCGTCCACGTCCACCTTGTGCACGGCCGTCACCGTCACCCTTCCGCCGCTGTAGTCGATGGGCACCCCGCCCGCCTGGACGATGCCCGAGGGCGACAGCCGCGAGGCACAGGCCCCCGCGTCCGAAGAACCCTCGTCCGGCGGGTAATAGCCGGGATCGATCGCCACACCGGGCTCGAGCACCCAGCAGCCCGAGGTCATCGTTCCCATCAGCACGAGACCGAGCAGTGTCCTCCCTCGACGTGACATCCCGGCTCCTCCCAACGCTACGTTCGACGCCTCGCAGTGCATTGCCCGAAACCCTCCGGAGTGGATCCCATGAACCTGTCCCCCCTTCTGCGCCGCGCGGGGAGCGCGGCCCTGCTTCTGTCACTCGGTGCCTGCCAGACGGCGGGAGTCTCGGGAGGAACGAGCTCGCAGGTGCGTCCGCCACCGGCGGTCCTGGTGGGAGCGGGAGACATCGCGAGCTGCGAGTCGGACCAGGACGAGGCCACGGCGAAGCTGTTGGATGGACTCGAGGGGACGGTGTTCACGCTGGGGGACAACGCCTATCCGGATGGCACGGCGGAAGACTACGCGAAGTGCTACGCGCCTTCATGGGGGCGGCACAAGCAGCGCACGCGCCCGACGCCGGGCAACCATGAGTACCACTCGGCCCGGGCGCAGCCGTACTTCGAGTACTTCGGCGAGGCGGCGGGCAGGCCGGGCCAGGGCTACTACAGCTACGAGGCGGGCACCTGGCACGTGGTGGTGCTCAACACCGAGCTTCCGGCGGAGGCGCGAGCGGAGCAGGAGCGCTGGCTGCGCGAGGACCTGAAGGCGAACCCGGCACGGTGCACGCTGGCCTACTGGCACCGGCCGCTCTTCAGCTCGGGGTGGGAGCGGGACAACCCGGGCGTGAAGGAGCTGTGGGACGCGCTGTACGAGGCCGGAGCGGAGCTGGTGCTGTCGGGCCACGACCACTTCTACGAGCGCTTCGCCCCCCAGACGCCCGACGGCCACGCGGATCCAGAGCGGGGCATCCGGGAGTTCGTGGTGGGAACGGGAGGCAAGGACTCCTACGTCTTCGGCGATCCCCAGCCCCACAGCGAGGTGCGCCAGAGCGACACCTTCGGGGTGCTGAAGCTCACGCTGGAGGACGGCGCCTACTCGTGGGAGTTCCTCTCCGTGGAAGGTGACTTCGAGGATCGGGGCCAGGGCGTCTGTCATTAGAAGCCCGGGTACCTCCAGCGGAAGTCCGCACTTTCCAGTACAGTCGTTACCTGGAGGTAGGCATTGGCGAGCAAGGACCGGGTCCTGGGTGAAGTACGGAGGCTGGCGAGCTTCGACGAGAACGGCATCGCCCACCGGGCCCTCCTCATCCTGATGCTGGCGCTGCTCCCGGCGTGCGGAGGCTGTCACAAGACGGACGCCGAGCGCGCCGCGGAGGAGCGGGCGAAGATCGAGAAGCGGATTCGCGACTCGAACACGCTCGTGCCCTACCGCGCGCTCAAACTGACACTGAGGGCCCATGGCGCGGAGGATCAGCCCGAGGCGGTGACGGCGCTCTGGGAGATGGTGCAGGAGACACAGAAGCTGCCACAGCGGGAGCTCACCCCGGAGGAGGCGCGCCAGGCGGCGGCGACGTACCTGAAGCTGGCCATCGCCTTCTATCGGGCGAAGCAGACGCTGCGGGAGCACGACGAGGACGACTATCCACTGCTGTGGTCGAAGCTGGAGCTCGCGAAGCAGACACGGCCCGAGCCGCCGTTGCCCGGCTACGACGAGGGCATGGAGCACCTGTTCGAGGGGCTGTTGCTGGTGCTGCTGGACACGGTGGACCAAGGCAACCGGCTGCCGATGACGGACCTGACGCTCTACGAGTTCTCCCGCGCCACGCCGCAACCCGGGTGGCCCGCCCTGCTGCGCACGGTGTCGCGTGCGGGCCGGGGCCTGTCCTTCATGCAGGCGCGCTACCACTACGCCTCCGAGGAGGAGCTCACCGCCTACGTGACCGAGGTGGAGGCGCTGCCGGAAGTGGACCTGCGCCTGCTGGGCCAGCTGAGCCACGGGGGAGCGACTCCAGAGCGGACGCGCGAGGGCCTGCTGGCGGCGGGCTACTTCCTGCGCGCGTGGAACCGGATGCAGCTGAAGCGGGACGAGCCGGCGGCGGACGACGTGGAGCGGGGGCTGAAGTCACTGGAGAACCTCGGCATCGAGAATGAGCTGACGTGGTGGGGCTGGGCCTTCGTGCACTACCGCCGCGAGAAGTATCCGGAGGCGGCGGTGAGCCTCGACAAGCTGGCGAGCAGCCCATACGTGGACGAGCCGACACGCCAGGAGCTCCAGGCCAGCGCGGAGGAGCTGCGCCAGCACGGCAAGAGCCTGCCCATCTTCCGGCAGCACCGCGCTGCGCTCATCCTGGTGCGCGCGCTGGTGGCGAGGGCGGGCGGAGTGGAGGAGCTCCTCGTCACCTTGCTGGGCGAGGAGCGGGCCAGACAGGTGTACGAGCCCGTGGCGTGGATGGACCGGGTGGTGCAAGGACTGGCCGCGGTGAAGGGAGAGGACGTGGTGCGCGAGGCCGGGGGCGTGATGGACAAGGCGCTCGAGGCGGGCAACCAGGGGTGGAGCACGTTGAAGGAGAAGCTCGGTAACTCCGGGCCTCCATAGACAGACAGTCATCCTCTGAACGTCCTGGGGAGCGCACTGGCCGGGTGTGGGCTTGGAGCGCTCCTGACGATGACTACCCTCGGCTCCCCTGAATCGACATCGGGAGCCCCCTCGTGGCCGAAGGTTTCTCGCACGTCTCCCCCCGCGCGCTCGTCCTCTCTCCCCTCCTGCTCGCCATGCTGGTGTCCCGGCCAGTGCGCGCCGACGAGGGCCCCACACCGCTGGAGGACAACCGCCGCATCACCACGGGTTACATCCAGCTCGCCGGGTCCTTCCAGGCGCTGCTCGACCCGGACTTCCAACCTGGGGGCACGAGCGGCGTCCGCCCCAACTGGTTCGGCTTCGCGCCCCATGCCTCGCACGAGGCCGGCAAGGGCATGTTCAACGCGGCGCTCGCGCGGCACCTGCTCGACATGGCCCGGGGACAGCCCTCGCTGTCGGTGGCCGGGGCGCTGGACCGGCTGGGACTCACGGGCACCTTGCGCCTCTCCGTGGAGCAGCTCTCCCTGGAGCTGGTGCTCCAGGGACTGCCCACGGATCCGGCCACGGCGCTCGGCGCGCTCACCACGGGGATGAATGGCCAGGCCCTGGCGGATCCGCGCACCCTGCTGACCACCGCGTCACGACTCGCCTCGCTGTACTGGAGCGCGCCGGGGGTGCATCCGCTCGACAAGGCGGAGGCCGTGGTGCGTACGCTGGAGCGCACCCTGCACGAGGGCAACGTGGCCATCTTCGCGGACATCGGCGGGGCGGCGAATGCGTACCTCGACTGGCGCCAGTCAGCCGGAGCGGTGACACCCGAGCGCGTCCTGGGGGACTTCCAGCTGCCCGGCGCGAGGCCGGAGGAGACACGGCTCGCCTACGCCTACGCACTGGCCCACATGCACGACACGCCGAGACCCCACGTCTTCGACACACTCTTCCCGGGGATGGACGGGAGGAGCCTGGTAGTGGCGGCGTTCGCGCTCTACGAGCGGGCGCGGCTCAGCGGCGAGCCCGGCGAGCGCGAGGCCCTCATCGGGGTGGCGAACAACTACCTGGCGTGGCGCGAGCAGCACGACGCGGTGCAGGTGGCGTTCACCCCGGCCACGGCGCGGACGGACGAGGTGTCACGCCCCGAGGTGATGCGAGCGATGACGCCGATGCTGGTGGTGCACTTCGGCACGCTGGAGTGGACGCTGGCGGACTACGCATACGGCCAGCCGGAGCGGGACGGAAACGTGCTCACGGCGCCGCCGACGGAGTACGGCTGGGCGACGTTCTGGGAGCGCTGGGAGCCCATCCTGGATTCATTCGAGGGGGGCTACGGGGAGCCAGAGGCCCTCTGGGTGATGCCAGGACCCCTGGAGGATCCCTTCTAAACAACAACACCGAACAACAACCCCTCTCCCTCTGGGAGAGGGACGGGGTGAGGGTAGGTCCCCCCGTCCTCCAACCCGCGACCCCCCCCCCGCGCTCACTTGCGCTTCTTGACGGTGACCTTCTTCGCGGGCCGGCAGAGGGCGCTGGGCTTCTTGTCGACGGAGGCCTGCTGGAAGGAGCGGCGCCCATCGCAGGCGATGCGGAGGTCGGGGTTGTCGTCCTTGGGGACGCGGAAGGTCTTGGCCTTGGCGCCGCGGACCATCAGGTGCTGCCACCAGACCTTGGCGCGGTCCTTGCCGTACATGGCGTTGCCGCACTCCACATAGGGGAGGCGACCCAGCACGGAGGAGAAGGAGGGCACATGGGCACCCTCGACGAGCCGGGTGCCGAAGAAGACGCGGCCCTCGTAGCGGACGAAGCCGCAGCCGAGCTCCTCATAACCCTGACCATCTCCCCGGGGAACGGCGACGAAGGCGGGCAACTCGGGGCGGTTGGTGTGGTTGAGATAGAAGAAGCGGACATCGCGGGGCCGGCAGTCGCGATCGACCTCGAAGGTCTCGGCGTCGGCGAGGTCCAGGCGGGTGAGGACGTCGGCGAGCTGGCCGTTGGGCTCCTTGACGTGGTCATCGCCGCCGAGGGACTGGCTCCAGTAGATGGAGGTGGCGTAGCGGAAGAAGCCGCAGCCGAGGGGACGGAAGGAGTCCGGGGCGAAGGGAACGGGCGGGCGGTTCTTGAGGGGGCGCTGGAGGAGGAGGGTGCAGCCGCGGCGGACGCGGTGGCCATCGAGATAGAAACCATGGCCGAGGGGCCGGAGCATGCCCTCGCCGGTGCCGACCTGCTTGTGGCCACACTGGGTGACTTCCGTTTCCACGAAGGCGGGCTGGGCCGGAGCCGGAGCGGGGGCCGGAGCCTGGAGCTCGGCCTGACCGGCGTCCGGAGCGCCGGTGTCGGGGGTGCCCGCGTCCTGGGCGTGCGCGGCGGAGCCCAGGACCAGCGTTCCGAGGAGGAACGCCAGCGGGGGCGGGAGCCGCTTGGATGAAGACCTCGTACTTCCCATGGCGGCGCATCATGACGTGTCCCGGGCCCGGGAGCGAAGAAACCCGTCAGGGAGGCAAGGGCGCACGGGAGGAGGGGAGGCGGGCGTGGGGGAGAGGCTCAGGAGGCGGCGGGCTCGGCATCGGTGACGACCCGGCCGGGAGCGAACCCCCCGAGGGCCAGCGCGGCGATCCCGGCGACGAGGGCGATGAGGGCGAAACGCAGGGAGAACCCGCCGTGGACGAGGTCCACGAGGGCGATGGTGAAGGAGCCGCCGAGCATGCGGGTGGCGTAGATGGCGCTGGTGACCATGCCGCGGTGGTGCCAGGGGGCGCGGGTCTGGGGGCCGATGAGAGAGGTGGAGGCGGCGGGACCGAGCCCGAGCCCCAGGAGGGCGAGGCTGGCGAAGGTGGCGGGGATGCCCCAGCCGCGAGCCACGCCGAGGGCGAGCAGGGAGGCGCCGAGCAGGGCGATGAGGAAACCACCGCCAGCGCTGGCGCGGAGCCCGCCGCGCATGAAGACGCGGACACCGAAGGTGGAACCGAAGGCCCAGCCGGCGAGCAGCGGCACGAGGGCGGTGCCGGCCATGAGGGGGGTGTAGCCGCCGCGCTCGGTCATCCAGAGGGGGACGAAGGCGGTGGTGGTGTAGAGGAGGCCGCCGCCGAGCAGACCGCCGAGCACGCCACTGAGGACGGTGCGATCGCGCACCAGCTCCAGGGGGATGAGAGGGGAGGGGGAGGTGCGCTGCTGACGCACGACGGCGACGAGGCCGATACAGGCGGCAAGCGCGAAGGCGGAACGGAGACCACTGGAGCCCCCGTGCTCGAGGGCGAAGAGGAGCAGGCCGAGCGAAGCGCCGATGAGGGCGGGGCCCCAGAGGTCGACGCGACCGGAGCGGCGTGGGGGGTCGCGGTAGGAGACGTGGAGCATGACGAGCGCGAGCAGGCCGACGGGGACGTTGACGAGGAAGGCCCAGCGCCACGAGGCGTGCATGACGAGCCAGCCGCCGATGAGGGGGCCGATGACGTTGGCGCCACCCCAGGCGGCGGTGAAGACACCCTGGATGGCGGCGCGTTCACGCAGCGTGTAGATGTCGGCGCTGATGGTCATGGTGGTGGGCTGGAGGGCACCGGCGCCGAGCCCCTGGATCAGGCGGAAGACGATGAGGGAGGGGACGGACCAGGCGGCGCCACAGAGCACGGAGCCGAGGAGGAAGAGGCCCATGCCGAGGGTGAAGACGGGCTTGCGGCCGAGGTGATCGGCGAGCTTGCCGAAGAGGAGCACGCCCACGGTGGAGGCGAAGAGGTAGGCGGAGAAGACCCAGGAGTAGAGGTCCTGGCCACCGAGCTCACGGGTGAGGGTGGGCATGGCGCTGGTGACCACGGTGGTCTCGAAGGCGGCGACCACGAGGCCGAGCATCACGGCGGAGGTGGCCATGCGCCGGGCGGTGCCGGGGCGTGCGGCCGGTTGAAGCTCGGAGAGGCTCGCGTCCATGGTGCAGGAGTAGCCAAACCGGGGGCATGCGGAAAGCGCATCCCGCGCATAGAGTGCATGCGGAGAGCGCATGAACACGGAGCAGTTGAAGGCCTTCGCGCAGGTGGCGCGGGAGGGCCGCCTCACGGTGGCGGCGAGGCAGTTGGGGATGTCCCAGCCGGGGCTGTCGAGACAGCTGCAGGCGCTGGAGAAGGAGCTGGGGGTGCGGCTGCTCGTGCGGACACCGGGCGGAGCGGTGCTGACGGACGCGGGGGAGCGCTTCCTGCCGCACGCGAGGCGGGCGCTGGACGCGCTGGCGGCGGGGACGGCGGAGCTGGGGGAGCTCACGACGACGCCGAGGGGCACGGTGGCGCTGGGAGCGCTGCGAACGGTGGGGATGTACCTGCTGCCGGAGCTGGTGCGGGAGTTCAAGAGCCGCTATCCAGAAGTGCTCCCGAGGCTGAGCGAGGGGATGCACGACGCACTGGAGCGGGGCATCGCGAGCGGCGAGTTGGACCTGTGCATCATGAGCCTGCCGTTGAGGCGGGTGGATCTGGTGGCGCAAAAGCTATGGGAGGAGGAGCTGGTGTTGATGGTGCCGAGGGGGCACCGGCTGGCGAGGCTGAAGAGGCCGGTGGCGCTGACGGAGGCGGTGGAGGAGCCGCTGGTGGTGATTCCGGGGATGGCGGGCACGCACGCGCTGGAGGCGGCGTGCGAGGCGCGAGGGGTGAAACCCCGGGTGGCGGTGGAGGTGGACAACGCCGAGGGCTTGCGGCGGATGGTGGAGCAGGGATTGGGGGTGGCGCTGTTGCCGGCGCTGATGGCGCGGGAGCACGAGACCCGGGGCTTCGACGTGGTGGAGGTGACGAAGGGAGGCCCGAGGCGTCAGGTGGTGCTGGTGCACCGGGGCGAGGAGTACCTCACGGCGGCGGCGAGGGCGCTCAAGTCCTTCATCGTGGAATCACTGCGCCGCTCCGGGCCCTGAAAACAGACAGCCCTGGCTCAGGGCGTTGGAGCGAAGTAGCCGTACTCCTCATCGGTCGCGAGCACCATCGCGCACGCGACCAGCACCAGCCCCAAAGACAGACGAACCAGATGACACATGGCGTATCCCCCCGAAAATGCGAGCCCCTCATCTCAGGACGGCAACGACCCCTCTCCCGTGACATTGGCGTCTCCCAGGGCGCTCTCCCTGTTGCGACACCTGCGTCATATCCACTCGAATCCACTGGAGCCGCGACATGGCCCTGCCTCTCCGTACAGTTGCGTTCGTGATGGCGATCCTGCTGGTGGGCGTTCTTCCCTCCTGCGCACATTCTCTTGACCAGGGCGGAGGGGGAGGCTTTGGACGCAGCACCACGGAAGCACGAATCACCCACCTCATCTCCGAAGGTCAGTTCGCGGAGGCCGAGGCGCTCATTTCCGAGTCCGCCTCAGCGAGGCTGATAGAGCAGTCGACCGCAGTTGCTCTGCGAAGGCAGATCGCGGATCTCTCGATGAAGCTGGGAGAGATTCCAGCTCGGCTGCAGCGAGTCCCGAGCTTTCCAGCAAAACTCAAGGACTTCACTCGCTTTCAGATCCAGAAGATGTACGACAGTGGTGACTTCAGCATTGCATCGAAGAAAGAGCTCCAGACCGCGTTGAAGCTCTTGAAGGATGTCGCGAAGGACAGTTCGCGGCTTCTTCAGAAGATCTGAGGAGATCATGCACCCGAGCCCGCGCGAATTGCAGCAGATGCTCTCCGAGGCCAGGAGTCTGGAGTTGGGAAGTCCCCGGCAGTTGCAACTCCTCGAGACCATCCGGACACACTGCCCGGCTTTCGTCCCCGCGCTCCTGCTCTCAAGCAGGGCCGAGCTCTGGGGTCAGGAAGACGCCGGCCCACCAGAAGCCTTCTTCGACGAGGTCGAGCGGATGCTCCACGACGCCGTCGATGCCTCGGGCCGGGAACCCGCGGCGCTCATCGGACTGGCTCGCTTCATGAGCGTCGTGCGTGACTCACCTCGAGACGCCGAGGCTCTCTACCGTGAGGCTTCGACGAGGGCGTTGGAGATGCTGGAAGAGTCATGGGCGGGCCTCATCGAGGCGCTCGGCGAACAGGACAAGACGGACGAGGCGGCGCGTACCGCGGAGAGCGCCCGTGGAGTCTTCCCCCAGTCGAAGCAGATCTCCGAAGCGTGTGATCTCGCGAAGCTCGGCAGGTAGAATCGCACCCACCTCTCGATGCCCAAGCCAACCTCCCCCCTTCCCGTGACACTACCCCCGGACGAGGCACGGGCCTTCCTCGTCAGCCACCTGGGGCTCGCCACACCCGCGTACCCCCAGGGTGCCGAGGGCGTTCGCGCCCTGCTGCGGCACCTGCGTCACATCCAGTTGGATCCGCTGGACGTCATCGGCACCAACGCGGACCTGGTCGCACTCGCGCGCGTGGACGGCATCTCCAAGGGCGATGTGTACCGCCACCTCTACCCGGGCCACGCCTTCGAGCACTGGGCCAAGGAGCGCTGCATCCTCCCCGCCAGTGCCTTCCCCCACTACCGCGAGCGCTCCCTCGAAACGCCCTGGTGGCACATCGCCACCCGCCTGGAGCGTCTCCCCGCGAAGGTGCTCGGCGCCGTGCTGGAGGAGCTCGAGGCCCATGGTCCCCTCACCGCTGCGGAGCTGACCGACCACGGCGCGGTGCAGCCTCTGGATTGGAGCGGATGGAAGGGCACTGGAAAGGCCAGCTCCATGGCACTCGAGGTGCTGTGGACGCGCTGTCAGATCGTCGTGTGCGGCCGGGGCCCCGGGGGCAAGCGCTATGACGTGCCGCACCGCGCCCTGCCGGACGTGGCACGGGCCTCCGTCGGCTACACCGGCGACGAGGGCTTCTCGCGCTGGGCCCTCGGGGAGCGCGTCGAGGCCGCGGGCCTTCTCTCCCGGGTGTCCGGGCCCCACTGGTCCACCCTGTCCTCCGTGCGCACCTCGCCGCTGCCCGACACGCTCGTGCGCGAGGGCGTGCTGGAGGAGATCGTCCTGCCGGGCTCGCCCCGCCGCTACCTCGCTCCCCGGGGCTTCCGCTCGCGGCCCGTGACTCCGCCGGACGATCGGATGCGAATCCTCGGCCCGTTGGATCCACTGCTGTGGGACCGCGCCCTGGTGAAGCACCTCTTCGGCTTCGAGTACGTCTGGGAGGTCTACAAGCCCGAGGAGCAGCGCCTCTGGGGCTGGTACGTGTGCCCCCTCCTGCACCGCGGCCAGCTGGTGGGGCGGCTCGAGGCACGCGTGCAGGACGGCGTCCTGCGTGTGGAGAAGTTGTGGAGAGAAAAGGGCGTGAAGCTGGACGACACGGCGCTCGACGAGGCCCTGACGCGCCATGCCAGGGCCTGCGGCGCGGTGAAGGTGCGCCGGCCCCGGGCCCGGGTGGGCTGAGGGTCGCGCCACCTGCTAGGGTTGCCCTCAATGACAGCTCCCAGGGGAGAGATCCTGTTCGAGATCGGGGAGTACCGGGTGCGGCGGCTCTCGGAGGAGGACGCGCCGATGCTCCGCGAGCTGGGAGAGCGCTGCCTGGATCACATCGAGTTGCACTACGGCTCGCCGCCCGATCCCTCTCAGCTGATCCCCGACCTGCTGTCGGACCTGCCTCCGGGCAAGACGCTCGCGGACAAGTTCGGCATGGGCGTCTTCGATGGCGCGGGCCGGTTGGTGGGAGGCATCGACGTCATCCGCGACTACCCGGAGCCGCGCGAGTGGTACCTGGGGTTGCTGGTGCTGGACCCCGGCCATCGCAATCATGGCCTGGGAGCGGGATTGATGAACGCGCTGACACAGTGGCTGCGACTGCGGGAGGCCGCGTACCTGCGCCTGGCGGTGTCGGAGCACAACGCGGCGGGCCAGCGCTTCTGGACGCGCCTGGGCTTCCAGCCCGTGAAGCAGGTCATCGCCGAGTTCGGCAACAAGCAGAGCGTGTTCCATGTGCTGCGCCGCGCACTGGAAACGCGATGATTTCCCCCCACCCCCCAGCCACACGCACGAACATGACGCACACACATCCCTCGCGGTTCACGTTCCTCCTGCTGGTCGCGCTGACGGCCCTGGCCGGCTGCGAGCCCAAGCCCGACCCCACCCCCACCGAGCAGAACTACACCGACGTCCAGTTCAACGTGACGGTGCCCACCGAGACGCCCGTCGACGCCACCCTGCTGCTCAAGGGTGAGGATCCGTCGTTCAAAGGTCCCTCCGGACAAGGCCTGGAGCTCACCTTCCAGGGTGGCAACACCTTCTCCGTGAAGGCGAGGCTGCCCAAGAACAAGGAGCTCACCTACACCCTCCAGATGACCTCGCCGACCGCGCAGGTGGCGCTCGACTCGGCGGGGGCGCCGGTGCCCGCCCGGACCGTCCAGGTCCACGAGAACGAGGAGATGGTGGACTTCGAGGTGGAGCGCTGGGGTCCGGAGGGTGGCCACACCGGGCCGCTGACCGTCTTCATCGTCGCGGTCCCGGAGATCACCCCGCCGGACGCGGAGATCTGGCTGTCCGGCAACCAGCCCGAGCTGGGCAACTGGAACGGCGCGGGCGTGAAGCTCTACAAGGCGGTGAACAACAGCTACGCCACCTCGCTCTCCTTCCCGGCGGGCAAGTCGCTCGCCTTCAAGGCGACGCGCGGCTCGTGGGAGACGGTGGAGAAGAGCGCCGAGGGCCAGGAGGTGGGCGACCACCTCTTCAAGACGGGAGGAGGCTTCGAGCGCGTCTCCATCACGGTGGGCTCGTGGGCGGACTTCGGCAGCGTGCCGCCGCCGCAGGTGCTCACCGGCATCATCAAGTACCACCGCTCCGTCACGCCGAAGGACACCACGCTCAAGCCGCGCGACATCATCGTCTGGCTGCCGCCGGGCTACGAGGACCAGAACAACACGACGCGCTACCCGGTGCTGTACATGCATGACGGGCAGAACCTGATGGACGCCACCACGGCGGCGTACAAGGTGGAGTGGGGCGTGGACGAGACGGCTCAGAAGCTCGTCATGGAAGGCAAGGTGGAGCCCCTCATCATCGTGGGCATCTACAACGCGGGGAATGACCGCATCGCCGAGTACACGCACGTGCCCAGCCCGCCCAAGTACCCCAACGGCGGCAAGGCGGATGCGTATGGCGGCTTCCTCGTCGAGGAGCTCAAGCCGTTCATCGACAAGACGTACCGCACACTGCCCGAAGGGCGGCACACGGGCCTCGCGGGCTCGTCGCTGGGGGGCCTCGTGTCCCTGTACCTGGGCATGAAGTACCCGGACACGTTCTCCCGGCTGGGCGTCGTCTCGCCCTCGGTGTGGTGGGCCAACAAGGACATCATCGCCCGGGTGAAGGAGCTGCGCGGCCATCTGTCGCTGCGCATCTGGGAGGACATCGGCACCGCCGAGGGCGACAGCACCCAGGCGGAGACGGAGACGGTCGAGGACGCCGCGGAGCTGCGTGACGCGCTGGTGGCCCAGGGGTGGGTGCTCGACTCCGACCTGAAGTACACCGTGGTGGAGGGCGGCACGCACAACGAGGCGGCCTGGGCCGCGCGCTTCGGGGACATCCTCCAGTACCTGTACCCGCCCCGGTAATCCCTCTCAGTCCCGCTCGGCCCGGGGTGGCTCCATCAGCGAGGCCACCTCGGGCGAGTAGCCCCCGGGGCCCTCACCGTGGGCGATGAGCGGCGGGCGCACCGCGAGCCCCCGCTGCCTGTCTCGCACCGCGTGCACGAGGAAGCGCGTCGCCGGAGCCTCCACGCGCGCGTGCACGAAGCGCAGGGCCACCGGGTACAGCTTCGCCGCCACGAGCAGCGCGAGCACCTCCGCCACGCGCGCCGCCGGGTACACGAGGCTCACCCGTCCCCCCGGTGCCAGCGCGTGCCGGGCCGCCGCCACCACCGAGGGCGCGTCACACGCCAGCTCCTGCTTGGACACGGCACGCTCCTCGTCCGGGCTGCGCACTCCCGCGTGCGCCGGGCGGAACGGAGGGTTGGACACCACGTGCGCGTAGGCCCCGGGTTGAAACAGCGAGCGCGCCTCGCGCAGATCCCCGAGCACGGGCCGCACCCGCCCCTCGCAGGCATTGAGGGCCACGGCACGCACCAGCCGCGCGTGTACCTCGGGCTGCAGCTCCAGCGCGTCCACCGGCCCCAGGCCGAACTGGCACGCCAGCAGGAAGGACACCACGCCACTGCCCGCGCCGAGCTCCAACAACGGGCCTCCCGCGTCCGCGCCCTCGGTGGCCGCGAAGGCCGCGAGCAGCACCGCGTCCAACGTGAAGCGGTAGCCGCTCCGGCGCTGCAACACCCGCACGCCCGCGGTGCCGATGGAGTCGAGCGTCTCGTCCGGCGCGGGCATCACGGAGTCCTCGGAACTGTCGGGCACAAGGCCCTCACTCTATCCGGCCGTGTACAGCCCGCGAGCCCTCCCCGTGGCCGGGGGTGGCTTCACCCGGAGTGATGCACAGCTTGCCCGGCCATGGTCCGCCACCTCTCCCTTCCCGCCGTGCTCCTGGCGCTGGCCTCCAGTGGTTGTGGCAACCAGCTGGAGCCTTGCACCGAGGGCTGCCCGGACATCTCCGGGGTATACGCCGTCCAGAACGCCACACCCGTGGGGCAGTGTCCCTTCAGTCCCTACCTGCTCGCTCCCACCGTGCAGCTGCTGCAGAGCGACAACGGACGGAAGGCCACCCTCGACGTCATCGATCCGTCCTCGAACCTCGAGGTGCAACTGACGGGCGATGTCTATGCGCGCGGACCGGGGGAGGACTCCGAGCTGCTCGGCTCGTTCCAGCTCAACTCCTCGGTGGTACGAGCCGCCAGCCAGTCGGACGGGCAGCCGAGGGTGCTGGACGTGAGCGCGACGGGCTCGGTGTCACTGCGCGAGGGCCGCCGCGTGCTGTCCGCGACGCTGAGCACCACGGACATCACGAATGGCGAGAGCACCGGTTGCAGCATCTCCCTCGCCATCACGGGCGAGGGGAGCTGAGCGCGGGCGCGGCTCCAGACGTCAGGGAGCGCGCTGGTAGTCGGTGAAGATGACCAGCACCTCGTTGCGGACGTTGCCGAGCACGGTGACGACGTAGACGTTCTCGGGCGATTTGGGCTGGCTGATGAGGCGGAAGGGGTCGAAGTTGAAGTACGGCGCCGCGCTGCTCTTCATCTTGCCGTAGGCGGCCGTGCTGGCGTTCCAGGCATACAGACGGCTCTGCCGGTCGAAGGCCAGCACCGTGAGCACCGGGCTTCCAGAAGCTCCCCCCGTCGGCGGGGTGTCCAGGGCTCCCGGCGGCAGCGTGCCCTGGACGCGATAGGACTTGCCCGCCTGGAAGTCGAGGTCGGTGCGAATCACCCCGGCCACGGCCTTGGGTGACTTGGGCGAGGCGCCGAAGGCGAGGAGATCGCCGTTCTTCACCTCATAGGGCGACTGCCCGGTTCCCTTGCGCGCGGGATTGGCCGGCACCTGGACCGTCTGGATGGGCGTCACCAGATCATCCAACCAGAGGAAGACCTGGTAGTAGGCCTGATCCGGCGGAAGGTTGAGCAGGGCGCAGAGGTCGACGTTGAAGTAGCCACTCTCGCGCAAGGCATTGCGGGCGGGCCCGGGGCCAGCGGCATCCTCGTCGCTCATCAACGGGAGGATGGCGTCCTCCTCCTCGTCCTCGATGGCGGGATTGAGATCCGACAGGAAGACCTGACCGCTGGTGGCGTGGATCGCCACCACGGTGATGGGCTTGGGGATCTGCCCGCCGTAGAGCTCGGTGTAGGGCCAGCCCAGCTCATACACACCGAGCAGGGCGATGCTCGGACCACTGGCGCTCTGCCCGGGCTGGAGCGTGAAGGCCAGGTTGGCGAAGGCCTGGGAGAACTTCGGGGAGGAGGGCTGCGGGTCGTACCAGAGGGTCGCGGGGATGCGGAAATCGTTGCTCATGTCTTGCTCCGCTCAGTCGAGGGAATCTCTTCGGAAGGGGCCTAGAAGTCGGTGTCTCCCACCACCTTGGGGACGGAGAGATCCCTCGCCCGCAGGGCCTGGCCGCAGTTGGGGCAGTAGTTCACCGTGATGGGCGTCGAGAGTGAGTGGTACATGATGCACGAGGGCGAGACTCCCACATCGACGAGCTGGCCGGTGTCCAGCTGGGCCGCGGCGAAGTTCTCGACCGCGGACCTGCAATGATTGCCCGTGCCGATCTGGGCGCCGTAGGGAGGAGCGACCTCGCTCACCTTGTCCGGCGGCGGCGGGTTCCTCGAGTTGTAGCGGGTCTGGTTGTTGCGACCGAGATACCAATGGACGTTGCCGTTCTGTCCCTGGTTCGGCACCTTGTTCGCGGTGAGGCCGAGGTAATGGCCGGTCTCGTGCCACATGGTGTGGTTGGCGGACGCGGTCGCGTCGTAGCCGGCGAGGGTGGCCGCCTTCTGCTCCCGGTTGCGGATGCCCACGAAGGTCTTGCTCCCCGAGGAGAAGCCCGAGACGATGGTCTGTTTCCTCAAGGTCACCTGGACCTTCACCTGGTCGAGCGCGCGCCCTCCCAGCAGGTCGAAGATGTTGATCTTCAGCTTGAAGCTGGCTTCGCCCTCGTAGGTGAGGGAGACGCGGTCATCCGGGATGGCGTTGATCACACTGTTGTCCAGCGCCAACACCTTCCCACTTCCCGCGACGAGCCAGTTGGCCTTGGCGGAGAGGTCGTAGGGGTCATTGAGCACCTTCGACACCATCACCAACGTGGGAGCGGTGATCTCGATCCGCTTGGGGGTGGGGGCACCGGAGGCGATGGTATCCATGAGCACGAGGTCGAACGTCCGCTCGGTCGAAGCGGGCAGCCCGTTGCCGGTCCACCACGCGCCCGTGGCATTCGCCTTGGTGATCACTCCCGTATGGGGAACGATCAGGACATTGCCCTTGCGCTCCATCTCGAGGAAGGAGCCGGCGTATTTGTTGATGAAGGTCGGCTCGTTGGCGCGGTTGGTGTAGTCACCCCCGGCATGACGCCGCATCACCGCGAGCGTATAGAAGATCTTCTGCCAGACCTCGAGCGGCTTGGATCGGGTGGTGGCCGGCGCGGTGTCTCCCTTCGCCCCGAGCTCGGTCTCGCCCTTGCGGGCGTCATCGGCGAGGAAGGCCACGGCGTAGAACCTGTCACCGCCGTAGCGGGAGAGCTTGATCCGGGCGCTGGCCTTGCCATCGGAGCCGGTCGCCGCGGTCACGTGCTTGTCAGCGGCCTTGAGCTCGTCTGGGACGTTGGGCACCCGGGGGGTCCCGACGGCGGCGTTGCCATTGCCATTGAACCCCCACAGCATGAAGTCGACATCGATGCCCGCCTTGGCCGGTTCGACCTCGGCGGTGACCAGGACGTTGCGGCCATTCTTCGAGGGATTGCCGTTGTCGTTGGCGAGCAGGGAGCGATCCGGCGGCTGGTTCACGTACTGCGTCCAACCATCGACATCGGGGGTGACCCGGACGATCTTGACCACGGTCATCGCCGCCCAGTCGCCATTGCGCAGTGAAGGCTGGCGGTCCTGCCAGCTCTCGCCGACACGGTCGTCGCGGCGCAGACCGAGCTCGACGCGGACGTCGCACAGGTCGGCGCTCACCGCCTTGCCCTCGGCCCAGTAGGACTTGTCACTGGCGCCCACGTCGGTCTTGCCGAGGGCGAGCGGGCGATCCTTGTCCGCGGCCACGGTGGTGCCGGCCTCGCTATCGTGGAGGGTCAGCCGATCCTGGGTGGAGACGACGCTCACGAGCACCTGATACGAGGCCGCCGCCGCCGGCCAGGTGCTGGTGTCGACCTTCTTGAGCACCAACCTGGCGCGGCCGTACTGCTTCTGGACGTTCTGGACGTGGAGGGAGCGGCCTTCCTGGCGCATGGCCCGGGGGGACATGGCCACCTCGGTGATGGGCGAGGTGCCGCCGTCGTCGCGGTAGACCGTCAGCTTCAGGGGAATGACGGCGAGCTCCCTCTTCGCCTCGCTGGCCACCGTGATGGCCGGAGTGGAGACAGACGGCTCCGGCGCCTTGGCCTTCAGGGTCAGCGTGCTCTTTCCGGAGGCAACGCCTCGCAGGTAGTAGACACGGGCCGGGTCGATGAGCGCCGCATTGGGGATGAGGGCCTTGTCGTCGCGGAAGTTGAGCTCGAGGGTACAGGCCTCGTCGAGGTAGACCCGGACGTTGCCATTGTCCCGCTTCAACTCGCCGTCGCAGGTGTACGGAGTGGTTGGCGCGCTCTGTGTGACGTAGAAGCGCGCCCGCACCGGAGTGGTCCTGTTCTTCGCCTCGGAGGAGGTGTCGAGCAACACCAGGTCGTACTCGGTGTCGATGACCGGCGTCACGGTGTTGGAGGCCTCGACGAAGACCGGCACCGCGCTGGTGGCCGTCTCGGGCTCGAGCTGACTGGAGGGCTGGATGATGAGGTAGGGCTTGTTCGGCGCCGGCAGCTCGAGGGCGAGGGAAGCCTCCTTGTCCAACGCACCGTCCCAGGTCAGGTAGAAGGTCTTGCCCGCCTTCAGGTCGGTATTGGAGATCGGAGCCTCCAGCTTCTTGTCCGCGAAGAGCGGATCCTTGCCCTTTCCAGTCCCGTCGAGGGCGGCATAGACGAGGAGTCGGACATCGCCACGCACCAGCGTGCCATCCTGGCCGTAGGGCGCGGACGCATTGCTCTGGGTGATGGCGACCTTGACGGGAGTGAGCCGACCCGGCGCCACCGTCCCCTGAGCGGCGAGCGTCCTGCCAATGAAGTTGGCCGCCTTGATGGGGACCGTGACCGAGGCGGGAGGGGCCAGCGCGAACGCCCTGTCCTTGGCGTCATGGAGGGACAGGCCGAGCGTCACATCACCGGGGGCCGTGCCCGCGAGGTAGAGCTCGAGGGGTTTGCCCGCGGTGAGCAAGGCATTGGGGATGACGGCCTGGTTGTCGAAGAAGGCGACTGGCCGGGTCCGGTCCTCGTTCCAGAACAACTGGAGACTGGGAGAGCCGCGCTGAAGCACCGCGGCGCCCTTGTAGGGGAGGACCTTGCCGGGGGTCTGATCGATCGACAGCAGCACCCTGGGCGAGGTGCCAACGAGCGAAGGGAACCAGAGGGCGCCGTCATGCTCCCGGGGAAGGCCGAGCACCACCCGGGGCGTCACGGTATTGACGGGAACCAACGACACCTGACGGGCCGCCGTTCCGGCCGGTACGACCTGCTTGGGGTCGCTGTTGGGCTTGAGGCTCAGGGTCAGGATGACGGTGGCGGGGGAGACATCCGGTGCCGCCTTCATGAAGAAGGGGAGGGGAGCATTCGGCGCCAGGTTGGAGGAGGGAATCACCGCCTTGCCGTCGGTCACCACCAGCTTCGTGGTGCAGGAGGCGTCGGTGTAGAGCTGGATGCTGGCGTCCTTCGGCGAGAGGGAGAGCTCGCCGGTGCCGTTGTAGGCGGCGGTGGAGTCGTTGTCGGTCCTCTCGTAGGTGAAGGTGACGGCGGTGGGAGCGCCGCTGGGGTAGACCCGGGGGTCGAACGGTTCGGTGTTGCCGATCAGGACCTTGGGGGTCAACACGGCGGCGGCCTTGACGGTGATGTCCTTGGAGGCGCCCGCGTCGTTCTGGATGACGTTGATGCGGTTGCTCTTGGTGCCGGTGGTGAAGTCGGTCTGCTTCCGCTCCGACGTCTCCAGGAGATCCAACACCAGCGTCAGACGGATCGGGACGATGCCGCTGGCGACAATCCCTTTCATGTAGCAGGTGATGCCCGTCCTGCCACCGCCGAAGTCCTGGGTCCTGAGCTGGGCGGGGGTGAGGCGCGCCTGGTTCTCCGAGAACTGGAGCTTCTGCGTGCAGGCGCTGTCCAGGTAGAGGTCGATGCCCTCGCGGCTACGGGTGATCGTTCCACCTCCCGGATAGGGGGCAGTGACCCCATCCGTCTGCGTCATGGAGAAGTCGATCCGCGTCGGCTGCTCCGTTCCCCCGGAGGGATCGAACCAGAGTTCGGCGGATGTACTGATCTGCGGAGTGACGATGTTGGGCATCGGTGGCGTCCTGAGCTTGCAGCCGTGAAAAGCGCTGCCGGGGGGACGCACGGATGCGAGGAGTTGTGACTCACCTCCGAGGCCAACGTGGCCCCGGAGGTCCGTACCCGAAGTACTCCGCTCAGGGTCTCTTGCGCAGGATGGTGCCACCGGGGCCGACGACGAGCAGGCCCTGGTCACCCAATGGCAGCACGCCCCGGAACGGGCGATTCACCCCCGTGTCCTCGGTGGCCCAGCCGCTGCCCGTCCAGCGCAGCAGGGTGCCATTGTCCCCGCTGGCCCAGACCGCTCCCGCCCCGTTGCCTCGGACGGAGAACAGCTCCACGCCGAGCGGTGTGGAGACATCCGTCCAGGCCGTGCCATTCCAGTGGAAGGCCTTGCCCGCCCTGCCCACCACCCACACGTCGCCGGGCCCACTGCCCCACACGTCGTTGAGCCAGGCCGTGGACGGCAGCGTCACCGTCGTCAGCGCGGTGCCATTCCAGCGGCGCAGGCCATCGCTGCCCGTCACCCACACGTCGTCGGGTCCGCTGCCCCACAGGCCCGTCAGGGTCGAGGCCGTCGTGGAGGTCACCTTCCAGGTGGAGCCGTTCCACCGTCCCACCTTGTTGGTGCCCACCGTCCACACGTCACTCGGGCCGCTGCCCCACACGTCGTTGTAACCGCCCAGCCACAGCCCCGATTGCGCGGCGGCGGAGCTCCACGTCGTGCCATTCCATCGATAGATGATCTCCCCGGCCGCCCAGACATCGTTGGGAGCACTGCCCCACATCGCCTTGAAGCGGTAGTCACTGCCCGTCGATACCGTCCGCCAGGCCTCGCCGTCGTAGTGCAGCACGCCCGCGTCGGTGCCGCCCACCGCCCAGATGTCGTCGGCTCCAAAGGCCAGCAGGCCCTGGAGGTTCTGGTTGTTCTCGCCCTCGGACCTGCGCGCCCAGCCCAGTCCGTCGAAGTGGCGCACGTCGCCATTGTCCCCGACGATCCAGAGATCCTTCGCGCTCGTGCCTCCCACGGCGTTCACCTTCTGCACCGGGAACGAAGCCACGGACCAGCTCGAGCCGTCATAGCGGATGACGGCGCCCGTGGTGGTGGCCCGGATGTCGTCGGGACCACTGGTCCAGACGGAGGTGAGCTCCGCGCTGTAGGGTGTGGTGACGAGCGACCACGCACTCCCGTTCCAGCGCAGCACCTTTCCGCTCGTGCCCACCGCCACGACATGACCGGACGCGCTGCCCCAGACGTCGTGGAGGGTGCTGCCCGTGACGGGAATGGAGACGGACGTCCACTCCGTCCCGTTCCAGTGGTGCACCCAGCCACCCGAGGCGGCCCCACCCACGGCCCACACGTCGTCCGCGCTCGCGCCCCAGACGGAGCGGAAGGTGGACGTGGTTCCCACCGAGGCCACATTCCAGGCCGAGCCGTTCCAGTGCAGCAGGGTGCCCGCCTCGCCCACGGCCCACGCGTCGCTCGGGCCACTGGCCCACACGCCGTACAGCGTCTTGTTCGTGCCGCTCTGCACCGTCTTCCAGCCGGTACCGTCCCAGTGCAGCACGACGCCGGCCTCGCCCACGGCCCACACGTCGCGCCGGCTGCTGCCCCACACCGAGTTCAGCGTGCCGGTGGTCAGCGAGGGGAAGTACGTCCAGCCCGTCCCGTCCCAGCGCTGGAGGATGCCGCGCTCGCCCACCATCCACACGTCATTGGCACTGGCGGCCCAGACGGCTTTCAGGTGGTTGCCCTGCGGCCGGGGATTCTCCCAGCACCAGCCCTCAGCGTTGCAGAGGGGAAAGGCATTCCCCACCGCCATGCCCGCATCGTCCTCCGAAGTGCCCCCATCACCCTGGGGGTTGCCTCCGTCACCGGTCGTCCCACCGGTTCCGGCATCACTCGTTTCCGAGGACAGGGGTGGCTGCGCCCCTGGCGCATCGCCACCACAGCCATACACTCCGGACAGTCCACACAACGCCAACACCACGGCCCAAAGCTTCATACTTCCAGGTGTCCTTCCTCCGCTTCCCACTCCGGCCAACGGGGAACGCGGTGCTCTCTTCTTGACAGAAGGAACCTGGATTGGATCGGCTAGCAGTACGGGCTCGAAGTGGTCAGCTCGTCAGTGGGGCGGAAGAGAGCGGTATTCCCTTCGAGAGAGCATCCCGGAGCAGGTTCGCGAACGCGGAGTACTCCTCGGATGCCGAGGCCGCCTCGTCGAGCAGGCGCCGCGCGTCGGGATCGATCGTGGCACGCTGGGCAATGAACCAGAGTTGTTTGACGCGGGTCGACCGGTGTCTGCGCAGATCCTGGCGATTGAGCCCGAAACACTTCTCCGTGGTATCCCCCCGCGTCGTCCTTCCCCGCACGCTGGCGAGCCTCGTCACAGGGTCGTACTCGAAGGAGAGATGCCGCTCCGGGTCCTCGGTCGTGGGATTCACGAGAGGTCCCCCCTCGGCCTTGAGCGGGAACGCGTCACCCTTGTGCTCACTGCCGTTGCACACGCCGCAGGCCAGGACGAGGTTGGACCAGGTGAAGGCCTGCTTCGGGTACTTCGATTTCGGTCGGTAGTGCTCGATGTGCCCGTAGTCGACGTGCCGGATGGAGCTCTCGCAATACGCGCATTTGCCATGGAAGAGCGTGACGAGCGCATCCTTCACGTCCTCGTGCCGGTACCTGTCCAGGACGCGCTGACGCTCCTCGGGCGTACGCGCCCTCTGGAGGTCCTTCAACCACCGCGCCCGATGGCGAGTCAGGATGTCGGGCGCACGTCCACGCCTCACCTGGATCATCCCCGGCCTTTCCCCTGGAGCGCCTTGTCGATGTAGGCCTCCAGCCTCGCATCCAGCGAGCCCGGCTCGGGTGGACCCCCGAGAGGTCTGGCCTGCTGCATGAACGCACGCAGCCGCGCGAACTCCTTCTGCTCGGCCTGACTGCGCTTCTTCTTGCGAGCCAGGGCGTCATACCTGTCGATGGCGGCCTGGGTTGGAGGCGAGTAGGGCGACAACTGGCCGAACGCCTCGCTTTGAAGGATGCCGTCCACACTGAGGGCCGCGGGGGTCTCCACCTGTTCCACCCGTGTGACACCCTCTTCGAGCGTCAGTCGCAAGGTGAGGGCGTCCTTTCCGGCTCCAGCGGCCACGAAGGGGCTGTGCGTCGCGACGAAGAACTGGAGCTTCGGGAACTGTTCGCGCAACCAGCCAGCGATGTACCGCTGCCAGCGGGGGTGCAGGTGGATGTCCAACTCATCGATGAGCACCACCCCTTCCTCATGAAGGGGGTTGGTACTCTTGGGAAATGCCTGGATGAGCCTCCAGATCAGATCACCAGCGAGCGCTAGGATGCTCCGGTAGCCATCGCTCATCGCGATGGTGGGCACCTTCCGGCCACCCACGTCGAAGAGGATACGTCCCTGCTCGTTCACGCTGTCGAAGCGGGTACCGCTCGGCAGCATGCGATTGATGGCGTCGATGCCCAGGTCGCGTTGGCGTCGAGCCTGACTGGAGTTCCGACCTCCTCTGGCACTGACGTAGTCGAGGTAGAGCACCCACCGCTCGAATGTCGCCAGCGGTTCGTCCTCGTTGAATTGGGTGAGGAAATTCGTGTAGCGCGCTTGGGGCTCCAGCGATGGAACGATGACCTGATGGGAACGAGTCAGACGGCGAAAAGCGCCGTAACCGGCAGAGAACCACCCCTGCCCTCTTGAAGAGAAGGTGTTCTCGCGCAGCCACGACAACGACCGTGACGGCCACCCCAAGATGGTGGGCTCGGTGTAGACCTCGTTCTTCCAAGAGAGTCGGCCCGTACCTGTCACCAACAAGGTGTAGCCGATCGCCTTTGATGAGCCCTTTGCCTTTCCCGGATCCTTGGAGCCTTGATGAAAGCGGACGGTCAGATAACCCAGTTTCGACTCATCGCGTAACCATCCCACTGGCCGGGGAACCAATGTCTGCGCTCCCTCCGGCCCAGCCATCAGGAGACCAAGTGCCTGGAGCACCGTGCTCTTACCGCCACCGTTCTCACCGAGCAGGGTCACCCAGCGGTATGGCTCGCCATTGTCGTGAGTGAAGGACAATTGCTGCAAATCGAAGCTGCGGATGTTCTGAATCTTCAGGCGCTCGATCCACATGGTGGGCCGTCCCCAACGGCGCTCAGCGCCTGCTTCCCGCGAGCCTCTCGGCGACGTCGATGATCTTCGCCGAGACGTTGGTGTTGTCCAGCTTGTCGATCTCCGCGATGCCGGTGGGGCTGGTGACGTTCACCTCGGTGAGCCAGTCGCCAATCACGTCGATGCCCACGAAGTACAGGCCGCGCGCCTGGAGCACCGGCTTGAGCCGGGCGCAGATCTCCAGCTCACGCGGGGTGAGCTGCGTCTTCACCGGAGTACCACCAGCGGCCATGTTGCCACGGTGATCGTCCTGGGCCGGGACGCGCAGCACCGCGCCACAGGGCTCCCCGTCCACGAGGATGATGCGCTTGTCACCCTGGCGGCTCTCGGGCAGGTAGGCCTGCGCGACGATCGCCTTACGGCCTCCGAGCGTGAGCACCTCCAGCAGCGAGCGGGTGTTCCGGTCTCCAGGTTGGAGGAAGACGATGCCCTGGCCGCCGAAGCCCTCGACGGGCTTGAGGATGGTGCCCTGCGGATGGTTCGCGACGAACCGGGCGAGCGACACCATGTCACGGGCGATGAGCGTCTCGGGCATGAGCTCGGGGAAGCGCAAGCCGAAGAGCTTCTCGTTGGCGTCGCGGATGCCCGTGGGGTTGTTGAGGAAGACGGGCTCGCGGCCGTTGCACAGCTCCACCAGTTGGGTGGCCTGGATGAAGTCGGCGTCGACGGGCGGATCCTTGCGCAGGAAGAGCACGTCGAGGCTCGAGAGCGGGCGGACCTCCTCGTCGCGCAGGTCGAAGTGATTGCCGGGCTCGCGGCGCACGGTGACGGTGCGCATGCGCGCCTCGGCGGAGGTGCCGCCAAAGCGGAGCCAGGGCTGCTCGAAGTAGCGCACCTGATGCCCGCGCCGCTGGGCCTCGAGCATGAGGGCGAAGGTGGAGTCGTGATCCACCCGAACGCCCTCGAGCGGGTCCATGAGGAAGCCGATGGTGAGCGCGGCCATGGGTGTGGGTGCCTCCTTGGGGGGTACGAAATGATACCCGTTGAGTAGACGCCCGGAGGCGGCCGCGCGAGAGAAAAAGCAAGGCGGGCTCAGATACGCCGGCAAGCTCCCTGGACACAGGAAGTGCCTGGAGGGCATGCGGACCTGCCCTCACCACAGGTGAGGTGGGTACACTCCATCTTCAGCTTCAGTCGAGAATCCTTGTAACGAGGTGGCCACACGGAACAAAGGTCACCTTCGGGGCAGGGCACCTTCTGGCAGTTCTCCCCACGAACTTCCGCGCAGGCGGAGATGCCCTCACCCAGGGTGATGCACTCCTGGCCCTCGGGGCAGCGTATCCCGTCACAAGAGGGCAAGCACGAAGGACCGTCCAGTCCCTCCCGGCAGAAGAAGCCTCGTGGGCAACTCGTGGGCTCGTCCAGCTGGCAGGGGCGGCCACACCACCCCTCCGTGCAACGAAGTCCCCGCGCACAGGTCTGCTCTTCCATCCCCAGGGTCTGCACGCAGGCCTCTCCCTCCGCCCTCACGCCAGGAGGAACACACGTCCTTATCAGTCCCCCATCTCCCAGGGTACGCACCGTCTGGCACATCCAATCTTCACCACACTGGAAGTCCACCTGACACGTGCTGCCACCACAGAAGCCCTTGCGTTCACCCGCGAAGTACAGACAACCGAGCGGCGGCTCGCAGTCCTCACGTCTCCAACAGTCCCGCCCGAAGGTCTGAAGCGCCTTCTGCTCGTGTGGAGGAAGGATCGGAACCACCTGCTCACCTACCCGAGGCTCCTCCACCGGCTGCTCCCGCTGCAGAGTGCCGATGAGCAACATCAGCGGCACGGGCAACACCAACCCTACAATGCCACCGATGAGGGTGCTCCACTTCACTGGCACTCCACTTTGCAGGGCAATGAGGTGCAGTCACGAACCTCCACCTTGCCCTCGGGGCAGTGCCCCTCCTCCTCGTCATCCAGCTCCTGCTCCCGCCCCTTCAGCTCGCGCCTTCGCTCTTCCTGCATCGCCTTCAGGTCCATCTCCATTGCCTGGTCGAGCTTGCCGCCCTTTCCATAGACCTCAGGGCACCCTGTTCCCAGAACCATCAATCCCATCGCGGCTATGAGCATGGCGCGTCGCATGAAGCCCCCCTGACCGGATGTTGCCTCAACCGTCCGATGGACTCCGAAGTGGAGCGATGCTTCGTCCGTGTGGGATGCCCACTGCCCGACACCGGGGCTGGGTGGCCCCCCTTGATGCCGTGCCGCGACTTCGGGGACGCTCTTGTCCGTGCCCCTCGCCAGATCCGATGCACGGAGCGATTCCTTCGCCCTCCACGAGCTGGACCGGCATCAGCGTCGGCGCGAGCAGGGCATCCCCACCCTCACCGTGCTCGCCGGGCCGCCGGGCGGCGCCATGTCGCTCTGGCGCCGCTGGCTCGATTCCCGTCGTCAGGCCTTCCGCACCTCCCTCGCCGCGAACGAGGCCGAGGTCGTCCGGGAGTGGTTGGAGGCACTCGCCAGCTCCAGGAACCTCGAGGCCGACGCCGCCGACTTCCTGGGTACCTCCGCCGGTCTCCCCCCGGGTGAGTTGCGCTCGCGGTTGGAGGGAAAGACAGCGCACGAGCGCGACATCCTCCTCCACGAGCTCTTCCCCTCCATCCCCGGTGGAGATCTCTCCGCCGCGTGCAGGTGCCTGCTCCAACCACAAGTTACCCACAATTCCCAGAAGCCTCTCGACGCGGTGCTCGAGGCCTTCGCGCAGGAGCCCACCCGCGCCCTCGTGGCACTGCATGCGCTCGTCCCGGCCGGTACGGCCCCGGCGCTCCTGCTCTGGGGCTCCGGCCCCTCCTGGCTGGCTCGCGCGGCCCGGCTCGCCGCCCGGTTCTGTGACGCCATCCCCTCGTTCGTCGTGGCCCTCCAGGTGGATCGGCCCGCCGTCGACGCGTACCTGCGGAGCGGTGAGAGCCAGGCGCTCGCCCTCGTCCGCGAGGGTCTGCTGGAGCTCGAGGCCCCTTCCCCCGAGGCCATGAAGCGCAAGCTGAAGGCGCTGGGTGTCCAGGCTCCGGAGACGCTCTCCGGGCCGCTCGCCCGGCTGGCGGCCGAGGGTGTTCCGGACGAGCTCCTCACCCGTTATGGAGAGGCGGCCCTCGCGCGGGAGGCCGCCACCCGGGAGCCCGAGGCGGCGGACAAGGCCCGCAGCAGCGCCGAGCGCTTCCTGCGCGACCTGCTCGACTCCCTGCCGGACACGCATGGTCTCTTCGAGAACAACCAGCGCACCGGCTTCCGCATCAACAACCGGCCGGTGGAGGTAGACTTCCTCTCGCAGCGGTTGCGCGTGGCCATCGAGGTCGACGGCTACTACCACTTCCAGGGTGAGGAGGCCTACCGGCGCGACCGGCGCAAGGACCTCGCCCTCCAACGGCACGGATACCTGGTGCTACGCTTCCTCGCCAACGACGTGGTGGCGCGTCTCGAGGAAATCCGCGACACTATTCTAGAAGTCATCTCGCAACGGCGTGACGCCATGAGTGGGTCTTCGCCGCACAGGGAGGGTTGAAGATGGAGGGGCATGAGGTGTCTCGCCTGGGCGAGCTGGTGCTCGTGTGGATGCTGTCGCGGGCCGACGGCAAGGGCGCTCGCAGTGCCGTGTCCCGCGCGCTCGAGCCCTTCGCCGAGCACCGGTGGACCCGTGGCGAGTGGAGCACCCGTCTCGACGAGACGCTGGCGGCACTCGAGGCCGGTGGGCTCGTGCAGCAGACGGCGCGCAAGGGCCTGGCCCTCACCCGCGAGGGACGCGCCCGGGCCCTCCAGGCGCTCGGGGTGGAGCGCCTCGCGAAGACTCCCTCCTGGAAGCAGCTCCGGCTCACCTACCTGACGGCGCGCGCACTGGGACTGCCTCCCACCCCGGGCAATTTGAAGCAGCTCGGCGGCGCCAGCGGTCTGCGCGCGGTGCTCGTGCAGAAGCAGCTGGGGCTCGACGGCGTCGGCACCCGGAGCCTCAAGAACGTGCAGGACGAGCTGTGCTGGAAGCAGCTCGGCGTGGAGACGGACAAGCCCTTCACCCTGGCCGCCGTGCAGTCCTTCCTGCTCGGCAAGGTGCTCCAGTCCTCCCGCGAGGTGGGACCCGCCCAGGCCATGCAGCAGCTCGCCGCCAGGAGCGTGGGCGCTCGGCGCATGGACGCGGAGAGCCTCCGCCTGGCCGCCCTCCAATCCTGGCTCCTCCCCACCTCCGAGCCCGCCCCCTCCACTCCGCGCCCGAGCCCCGCTCCGTCCGCTCCGGCCCCGCGCCCCACCGAGGACGGCCTCCCCGCCTTCGCCGAGCGCGTGCTGCACACCGCCCGTACCGCGCGCAGTGGCCGCTTCGGGGACGATCGGGTCTTCATCTCGCACGTGTGGCGCGCCATGAGCGACCAGGGGCTGGATGAGCAGTCCTTCAAGAACCGGCTCGTCGAGGCCAACCAGAAGCGCCTCCTGTCCCTGAGCCGCGCGGACATGGTCGAGCTGATGGATCCCTCCGACGTCGCCGCCTCGGAGATCCGCCACCTCGGCGCCACCTTCCACTTCATCGCCCTGTAGCGCTCCACTCCTCGTACGGCACCCGGGGGATTGCCGATGACCCAGACCGATAACCGCCTCGCCGCCTTCCTCTCCGACCGCACCGAGGTCTTCCACTCCATCCAGCACCGCCACGAGGTCTGGCGCGAGGATCCCTTCGACGTGGAGACGGTGCACCAGGAGGCGCGCACCGCCTTCGAGCGCCTGCTCCTGCGCGCCACCACGCCTCCCGGTCTGGACTCGGGCCGCATCCTGCTGCTGCTCGGCGACTCGGGCTGCGGCAAGACGCACCTGCTGCGGGCCTTCCGCACCATGGCCCATGAGCGCTCGCTCGGCTTCGTGGGCTACATGCAGATGACGACGTCCACGTCCAACTACGGGCGCTACGTCCTCTCCAACCTCATCGACTCGCTCGATCAGCCCTACAGCGAGCCGTCCGAGCCCCGCTCCGGGTTGCAGAAGCTCTCCGACGCGCTGCTCGCCCACTGCGGCCCGGTGGCCGCCCTGATGGCGGATCCCGAGGCGGATCCCGAGGAGATCCCCAAGCTGGTGGAGTTCGCCGCGGATGATCTCCAGAAGCAGCCCCGCTTCGAGAAGCTCGATCTGGACCTGCTGCGCGCGCTCCTCTTCCTCCAGCGCGAGGACACGCGCATCCGCGGCCGCGTCCTCAAGTACCTGCGCTGCGAGGACCTGTCCGACAGCGATCGCAAGGTGCTCGGCGGGCTGGTGCCGCGCATCTACGACAACCACCCGCAGGAGATGGTGGAGCACCTCGGCCGGCTCGCGGCGGCGCTCAACCAGTCGCTCGTGCTGTGCGTGGATCAGCTCGAGGGCTTCGACATCGAGGCCACCAACGCGCAGTCCTTCCGGCGGGCCATGCACATGCTGTGCGACTTCGCCGAGCGCGCGCCCTCGTCGATCGTCGTCATCAGCTGCCTGCACAACTTCTGGACGGGCCTGAGCGGCCAGCTGCCCAAGTCCCTGTTGGATCGCATCGAGCGCGACCCGGACACCATCAAGCTGGGGCACCTGCGCACGGCCGAGGAGGCACGCCTCATCACCGAGCGCCGGCTGGAGCACCTGTACGCGGTGGAGGACGCGCCCTTCGATCCGGCCGAGCCCACCTACCCCTTCCCCCACGAGGGCTTCGAGGCGCTGTCCGGCAGGAGCACGCGCGAGGTGCTCGACGCCTGCCGCCGCTGGCGCGAGCAGGCCGTCCGCGATGGCGCGCTGCCCCAGCGCTTCCCCCTGGAGCTCAAGGCCCCGCCGGGCACCGATTCCTCGGAGAAGGAGAAGAAGAAGCAACACCAGGAGCTGGATCAGGCCTGGAACGACTTCCGCTCCACGCACTCCACGCCACCTCCCGAGGAGGACAAGAAGCTCGCCGAGCTCCTCACGTGGGCGCTCCGGGCCAGCATGGACGAGCTGGACACCGGCCACCGCGTCGAGGTCCGCACCGAGGGTGAGGCCCTCCACGTGGACATGTCCCCGGGGGATCAGCGGCTGCGCGTGACGCTGTGCAACAAGGGCACCCAGCGGGGCGGGCTCGTGAATCAGATCGAGCAGGCCCGGAAGCTGGCCCGGGGCCGCACGGCCGTCGTCGTGCGGACCAGCGACTTCCCGAGCAACCCGAAGGCGGCCACCGCCATCGAGCTCGGCAAGCTCATCAGCAAGGGAGGGCGCCGCGCGGTCATCGAGGACAGCGACTACCGCACCCTGCTCGCCCTGCGCGAGTTCCGTCGGCAGCACGAGTCCCGTCCCGACTTCGCCACCTGGCTGCGCACGAGCCGGCCCCTCACCCAGCTCAAGCCCCTGCGCGACATCCTCCACCTGGATGACCTGCGCTCCGCGGCGAACCCCGCCCCCGTGGCCACCGGGCCCGCCCTCACCCCCGTGCCCATGCCCCTGCCCCCGGCCGCCACGCCTCCCTTCGGCACGCCCGTGGTCTCCCCACCGGAGGCCACCCCGCCCGCGCCGAGCACCCGGCCCGTGGCCCCTCCGGTGACGGTGAAGCCTCCAGCTCCCGTGCCTCCCATGCCCCCACGCAAGCGGGATCCGATCCGCATCGGTGAGGTGGACAGCCTGCTGCGCGAGCCCGTCCTCTTCTCCCCCGACGAGCTGACCCGGCATGCCGCGTTCCTCGGCGGCTCCGGCAGTGGCAAGACGACGCTCGCCCTCAACGTGGTGGAGCAGCTCCTGCTCCAGGGCATCCCCACCATCCTCGTCGATCGGAAGGGAGATCTCGCTGGCTACGCCACGGATTCCTTCTGGACCCATCCCATCGAGGATGCCCGCCGCAACGCGCGCAGGAACCAGCTCCACGAGCGGCTCGACGTGGCCCTCTTCACCCCGGGCCACCCCCACGGCCGCCCGCTGGCCATCCCCATCGTCCCGGATGGGCTCGCCTCGCTCTCGGACTTCGACAGGCAGCAGGCCACCCGCCACGCCGCCGAGGCCCTGTCCGGCATGCTGGATTACCGGCAGAGCCCCCGGGACAAGTCCTGCCGCACCCTGCTGGCGCAGGCGCTCGATCAGTACGTGCAGCTCACCCAGGACAGCGTCAGCCTGGAGAATCTCGTCAAGTTCATCGGCGACAAGGATCCGCGCCTGGTGAACGCCGCGGGCCGCCTGGACATGAAGCTGTTCGACAAGCTCGCCGATGACCTCGACCGGCTGCGCATCGACGCGAAGCTGCTCCTGGGCTCCGAGGCCGAGAAGCTCGACATGGACCTGCTGCTCGGCCGCGGCCTCCACGCCAAGTCCGGCAGGACGCGCCTGACCATCATCAGCACCAAGTTCCTCGGCGACAACAACAACGTCCTCTTCTGGGTGTCCCAGCTGCTCATCGAGGTGACGCGCTGGCTCAACCGCAATCCCTCCAATGGCTTGCAGGCCGTGCTCATGTTCGACGAGGCCGACCTGTACCTGCCCGCCATGCGCCAGCCCTCCACCAAGCAGCCCATGGAGAACCTCCTCAAGCGCGCCCGCTCGGCAGGTCTGGGATTGATGCTCGCCACCCAGAGCCCCGGTGACTTCGACTACAAGTGCCGCGACACCATCCGCTCCTGGTTCATCGGCCGCGTCAAGGAGAAGACCGCCCTGGACAAGATGAAGCCCATGCTCAACGAGGCCCGCGTAGACGTCTCGCGGATTCCCGGCCAGGGTGTCGGTGAATTCCACATCGCCCGCGACGGCAAGGTGGATCGCGTCAAGACCGAGCCTTCCGCCCTCGCCACCGATCAGCTCTCCGATGATGAGCTGCTGCGCCTCGCCGCTCGCACTTCACCCTCGGCCCACCCGGAGTCCTGAACATGCCCGCCTACGTGGTCGTGGAGATCGAGGTGAAGGACGCGGAGACCTACGAGCGCTACAAGCTGCTCGCTCCGCCGGCGATCGCCTCCTATGGTGGCCGTTATCTGGCGCGCGGAGGCGCCACCGAGGCACTCGAGGGCTCGTGGCACCCCAAGCGCTTCGTCATCCTGGAGTTCCCCTCCACCGAGCAGGCCCGCGCCTGGTGGGCTTCTCCCGAGTACGCCGCCGCCAAGGCCCTCCGGCAGGCCTGCACTCAGACGGAGATGCTCCTCGTCGAGGGTCTTCCCCCAGGCGCCGATCCCACCAGGAAGTAGGCAGGGGAGGGGTTACACGGGATTGATCCGGGGAGCGGATACCCTCACCCCGGCCCTCTCCCAGAGGGAGAGGGTGGAAGGGGTGGTCACTTCTCGGGGATGTCCGTCAGCGACAGCTTGAACTGCGCCGTCTTGCCCATCTCGATGGGCACCGAGAGCTCCCTCTTCTTCTTGTCCGCTCCCTTGATCATCAGCAGGTGCTTGCCCACCGGCACCGGCACCTTGAACAGCGGTGTCTTGCCCAACGAGCGCCCGTTCAGGAACACCTCCGCCTCCGGCAGGATGACCAGCGTCAGCGAGCCCTGCTGCTTCACGCTCCTCGGGGAATCGCCGTCACCGTCCTTCTTCACCACGGCCTGAGTGTCCTTCGTCTCCACCGGGGGCTTCGCTCCCGCCTCCGCGGTGGCACCCTCCGACGGATCCGTGCCTCCCGCCTTCCGCTCCTCGCCGTTCAGCTGGATGGGCGTCATCGGAGACGGGTCTCCCACGAACACGGCCGGCGCCCCGGTGGTCTCCTGCTCCTGGATCGCCGCGACCAGCTTCACCGCTCCGAAACCCAGGCCTCCTCCCACCACCAGCAGCACGAGGATCGCTCCCCAGAACCTGCCCGCCCCCGCCTTCGGCTGCTCCGTCGTGACTCCGGGCTCCTTCGAAGCCCCGGGCTCCCTCGGAACCTCGTGCTCCTTCGTGGCGGTCCGCGTCACCTTCCTGCCCGTCGTGGCGACCGCCCGCGTCCCCGACACCGGAGCCTCGAGCCGGGCCGTGCCGCTCTGCTCCCGCGCCCCTTCCTCACGCTTCCGTCCCTGCACCGGCTGCTTCGGGCGCTCGCGCGCCGCGGGCTGTCTCTCCGTCCGCACCGGGGTCGGCTCCGCCTCCACCGCGCCTCCCAGCATCCGCGCCGTCCCCGAGTCAACCTGCCCGCTCGCCTCGTCCGCGCTCTCCAGCAACCGGCGCGTCACCTCCATCCGATTCTGGAAGTGCTCGCGCATGAAGGCCGCGCGTTGCTCGGCATCGAAGAGCAGCGGGCCCGCCGCCGCCTCGAGCGCCCTCGCCATGTCCCGGCCGTTCGCGTAGCGCTCCTCCCGGTTGCGCGTCAGCGCCTTGAGCACCACCGCCGACACCTCGGACGGAATCGAGGGCACCAGCGCCGTCGGCTCCGGAACCGGCGCCTCGAGGATCATCTCCATCTCCTGGCGCTCGGTCTCCCCGGCGAACAGCCGCTTGCCCGTCAACAGCTCGTGGAGCATCACCCCCACGGCGAACAAGTCACTCCGGCCATCCAGCGGCTCGCAGCGCACCTGCTCCGGAGACATGTACCCGGCGGTGCCCTTCACCATCCCCACCTGCGTGCGGCTGGCCCCGTCACGCGCCTTGGCGATGCCGAAGTCCAGCAGCTTCACCACCCCGTCGTACGCCACCATCACGTTCTTCTGCGCCACGTCCCGGTGGATGACGGGGTAGGGCTTTCCGCCCGGCGTAGTGAAGGTGTGCGCCGAGTGCAACGCCAGGCACACGTCCCGCGCCACCGACAGGCTGAAGCCCGGCGGCAGCACCACGCCCTTGCGGCGGCACACGGAGGTGATCTGGTTGAGGTTCTGCCCCGCGATGAACTCCATCGCCAGGAAGAGGCCCTCATCGTCCTGCCCCAGCTCGAACACCTGCCCGATGTTCGGGTGGTTGAGCGCCGCGGTGATGCGCGCTTCATCCAGGAACATCTTCTCGAACTGCTCGTTGCTGCGCGCGTCCGGGAGGATCCTCTTGAGTGCTACATACTTGCGGAACCCGCCCGGCCCCGACGTGAAGCCCAGGAAGAGCTCCGCCATCCCCCCCACCGACAGCTGCGCGAGCACCTGGTACCTTCCGATGCGCTCGCCAAAGTGCAGATCGAGGTTGGGGGAGCTCAGCGTCTGAGACTCTTTGGCCGGTCCGGACATGGGCGCCGAGGATAGCCCACACACCCTGTGGACGGCCTGTGGATGGCTGTGGGTGTCCCTGTGGATAACCCGGCGGACTCACCCGGCCCTGTGGAAGCCCGGGGATAAGCGCCAACTTCCCCACATGTAGCACATCCGGAGATCCTGAATGATTCCGAGTGCTTCCAGACTTTTCCACAAGCCCACAGCCCCTGCTGTTACCCCTGTTTGATCAATACCTCTATTACTCCAGTGAAGAAACAGAGGGCCCTGGGGACAACGGGAGTTGTGGAAAGGCAACCGGGCGGCTCAGTGCCGGCCACGCACCAGCGAGACGAGTGAGAGCAGGGCGCGCGAGGCATCCAGCTCGATGCCCACGTCGCAGCCGGCCAGGAAGAACTCGAGGGTGACGGGGCCCTGGCGGGGCAGCAGGCAGCGCTCGTGCCAGGCCTGGACGGCCAGCCGGAAGAGCTCGCCCAGCAGGGTGTGGCGGACGTCCGGGGGGAGCTGATCCATCCGCGGCTGCAGCGCGAGCGGGATGTAGACGGTGAAGGCCTGCGCCAGTTGCTCGGAAATGGCGGATTCGATGGAAGCCATGTCTCCAGGCCGTGCGAGAACCGTACCGGGGGTGGTTCCAGTGTTTTCGGGGGGTTGGAAAGACTCCCCACCCGGGAAGACCGTAGAAACGCCAGTGCCCCCGAGGGTGATGCGGTGAACGGGAAAGCCCGGAAAGGAGGGGAGCCCCCTCGCGGCCCGGAAGGGGGAGGCCTATCTCCCGGGAACCCGGGGGCTGACCGATGACGCACGACACGAGACGCGGGGCGCGGAGGCTGATGTGGATGGGGCTCCTGCTCACGGGGCTCCTGGGGGCCTGCCGTGAGGAGAAGCCGCCGCTGACGGACTCCACCAGCCAGGTGCGCTTCTCACAGGAGGCAGTGGCCTTTCCGGCCACGTACGTGGGTGCCTCGCGGGAGGGCTCGGTGCGGCTGGTGAGCGAGGGCCGGGCCTCGGCGCGGGTCGAATGGGACCCGGTGCCCGAGCCCTTCTCGGTGGAGGGACTGCCCGAGCGGGTGGAGCCTGGGGGGGAGCCTTCGGTGAAGGTGCGCTTCGATCCCAAGGCGGCGGGGCCGGTGGCGGCGACGCTGGTGGGCCGGGACGAGGGGGGCCGCACGGTGACGCTGCGGCTGTCGGGCGAGGGCCAGCCGGTGCCTTCGTGCCCCACGCCGGTGGCCTGCCACCGCTTCACCTTCGACGTGGTGAAGGAGGAGTGCGTCGAGGAGGTGCTGGCGGACGGCACGGTGTGCGATCCGGGCAACCAGTGCGTGCTGGACGCGGTGTGCCGCGAGGGCCGGTGCGGTGGCCGCGAGCGCGTGTGTGATGACGGGAATGCGTGCACCACGGACGTGTGCTCCCCGCTGGACGGGTGTCAGTCGGTGCCGGCGCCGCCGTGTCCGGGGGATGGGGCGTGCCAGGAGGGCTACTGCGATGCCCGGAAGGGATGCCAGCTGCGGCCGGCGGCCAATGGCACCTTCTGTGGAGAGACGCGCGGGTGCGATCTGGCGGACGTGTGCGTGGAGGGCGCGTGCGTGAAGGGGGATCCGCCGGATCACTTCGTGTGCGCGCCGGCCTCGCCGTGCCAGGAGGAGGGCCGGTGCCAGGGCCCGGTGTGCGTGCGGCCACCGGCGAAGGTGCTGGCGCCGGGGTGGAAGTACGACGCGGCGGCCGAGGGCAAGAAGCTGCACGACATGATGGTGGGGCCCACGGGGGACCTGACGCTGTCGGGTTATTTCACGCCGGCGGTGCTGGGAGCGACGGAGGCCTCGCGGGTGGAGACGCCGGTCTCGGGCCGGCGGTGCATGCTGTGGAACGAGCGGCTGCTGTGCATGGACGTGCCGAGGCAGGGGCAGGTGTCGCTGATGGAGCGGGCGACGGGGACACCGCGCTGGTCGTTCGAACTGGCGGGGGCGCGGCCGGACATCGCGAACAGGACCTCGACGCTCTTCCTGGCGCGGCTGGCGGTGATGGCGCCGGATCGGCTGGCGGCGCTCTTCGAGGCGTACCCGGTGGGGCAGGACTCAAGGACACAGTGCCGGCTGTACTACCTGGTGGTGCTAGACGCGATGGGCGGGATGGTGTCGGCGCGGGCGCTGGAGGATCCGCTGCTGTCCGAGTGCAACCACCCGCACCCGTTCGGGCTGGCGTCGGACACGGTGGGGGATCTGTACGTGACGTTCTCGCCGACGATGAACACGGGGGCGCCGCTGAGGGCGGGAGCTCCGACGCTGGTGATGGCGTTCTCGTCGGACGGGGTGCCGCTCTGGAGGAGGACGCTGCCCTTTGAAGGAGGCGAGCTGGGGCTGGTGCGGGGACTGCTGATGCCCGAGGGAGGCACGGAGCCGCTGCGCACGTCGGACGGTGGAGCAGTGGGGACGCTGCCCTCGAAGCTGGGGAGGGCGGTGGCGACACCCGAGGTGCTGGTGCCGAGCCCCGAGGGAGCGACGGTGAACCCGGACGTGGTGCCGCGGGAGTCCACGCGGCTGCGAGGGTACAGGGTGCCGGGGCTGGCGCCGGCATGGACGTACGCGTTGCCCGTGGGCTCGAGCTTCACCTCGAAGGAGTTGCGGCTGGGAACGTGGCCGGAGGGTGGGGTGAAGCAGACGCTGGTGCTGGGCTTCGCGGCGGAGGGAAGCAAACCCATGCTGGTGGGAGTGAGGGCGAAGGACGGGAGCGAGGCCTTCCGCTGCGAGCTGGGCTACACGCCGAGGAGCGTGCCGCAGCTGTTCGAGCTGGGTCCGGGGTCGCTGACGTTGATGGACGGAGCGACGACGTGCGGCGAGTGCGATCCACCCTTCGCGGAGAGCAAGGCGCGCTTCCAACGCTTCATGCTGCCGAAGCTGGAGCCGGCGGAGGCTCCCTGGCCGGGCACGTTCGGTGGGCCGGGACACGACCACCACGAGGATCCAGTGCGCGCGGTGCCGTGAGGGTGCCTGCCTGGAATCGATCCGCGCCGCATCGTACGGTTGAACCGGGCAGAAAGGGTGCTCGGACACCACCTTTCAGGTCAATAAAGGGATGCATCCAAGCCGCGCAGCGGGTACCGTTACGCCGAATGCCCATTTCCTGGATGCCAGCCCAGCGCGAGAAAGTGTCTGAAGTGCTCGACAGATATCCTGCGGAGAGCAATCGCTGTGAGGCTGCCGCGAGGGAGATCCTCCCCATTGCCCGTGAGCTCGAAGCATCGGCGCGAGCCCGCAGGTTGGTTCCACTCGAAGGACGCTTCCTGGTTCCCAAGCGTGGAATGCGATGGTGGGAGCATGTCGCCGTCCACGTGCACCAGCATGTCGTCGATGCGCTGACGGGAGTCGATGGTACTCCCGCGCCATCGTATGCAGGTCAGCACTACCTCTATCCCGACCGCCTGGCCTGGCGGGATTGGGACGAGAATCAAGTGGCGGTGAAGCAATGAGCCTGTTGCAACGGACACTGCTCGAATTCATCGATGAGCGGCTCGAATCGCTGCTGCGTGTTCCCGAGATGTGGGGATCGGACGAGAGTGTCGAGTTGCAGGTCCTGCAACTGCTGGAAGTCCGCCTGCTGACCCTGAGCCCTTCCTTGAAGAACGAGGTAGCGAGGATCCAGCAGGACTATGTCCGGTATGTCCGGGAAAAGTTTCCAGGCGAACCGCCTGAGACGTTGGCCATGTTGCTCTCGAAGCAGGGGCGCGGCGTGGAGTTGGCCAGCATGCTCCGGGAGTTCGTCGATGCGGAGCGAAGGAGATCCGCGGAGGCCCTGGAACGATTCCCCTCGGGCAGGCGGTTGCTGGATGATGTACCCGGGCAGCAGCGTCCTCCTCGTCACTACGAACTGAACTGATGTACGCGACCGCACATCGGGTTTCCCGAAACGACCAGACGGGTGTCAACGCCTTCTTGTACCTGCACGGGCGGAATTTTTCCTGGCCCCAGGATGCCTCATCACTTCCCGATACGAGCCCGGGGACTCTCACCGAGCGCCAACTCATCTCGGTTCCGCCGGGTCATAATCCCGTCCACTCGTATCTGGACGTGGTCGCACCGGATGGAACGCCTCGGACCGTTCTCCTCGAAGCCTTGAGGGTGTTCGGCCAGGATGTGGCCGAGAGAAGCAATCCGGCCATCTTCGTCCTGGGTCAGGTCACCCTTCGTTTCGGGGTGCGGATTGGCCTCGAATCGGAGCGGGAATCCGAGCTTGGCCTGCTGCTCGCGGCGTTGGAGCAGGTGCTGCCCTCACCTTGAATGTCGATTCCCAAGGGCTCCTGGGGCTCCCGTGGTCCGCCCCCGGAGCATCCGAGGGAGCAGTCGTGCCTGTCCCTCACCCGCGCCCCTAGCTTGAGGGGTGGTGACGAAAGGCAGGTCCACCTTGACGCAGCCCGCTTCCCCGAGGCGCGGTGTCCTCGCTTCGCTCGTGCTGGTGCTCGCGCTGGGCCTCGGCTCCTCCGCGGCGGCCGAGGTCACCGTCTCCGGTAGAGCGCTCCTCCTCCTCGAGGTCGGCGAGCGCCGCCTCCAGGTTCGGGTCGAATCCAGGCGCATCTCCGGCGGTGGCCTCGAGCTGCGCCGCTCCGGGAATGGTCTCCGAGGCACCCTGAGAGGCCTCCCGGTGGAGCTGAAATGGGACGAGGAGGGCAACATCACCGGCCAGGCGGCCGGCGCCTCCGTGGAGCTCGTGGCCCTTCCTCGCTCGCCCCAGCCCGGGGTGGAGCTGCGCGGCTGGTTCGGCGCCGACACGGCCGAGCTGTCCGTGACGCCCACGGGAATCGCCGGCTCGGTGGGGGGCTGCGGCTACTCGCTGCCCCTGGCCGGCAACCACTACTCGGGCTGGCGTACTTGCGATGAGACCCGGGGCCCTCCCGTCCCCGTGACACTGCGCATTCCCAGCAACGTCATCCCTCTCACCCAGATCGAGGAGGGCGCTCTCCTGGCCCTCCTGCTCTCGGACGAGGCCCTCCCGCCAGCCTCCTCCGCGGGGGAGTCACCGGGCCAGGGCGGCGCGGGCGCTCCATCTCCATAGGAGGGCAGCGGAAGCACAGGAGGCACCCATGGCAGGCAAGGCGTTGGCATGGCTCGCGGTGCTCGGGCTGGTGGGCCCGGTGGCGGGCGCGCAGCAGGGGGCGGACAGGCCGGAGGATCTCCCAGACAACATGGACGAGTTCCGCCAGACGCCGCAGTCGGACGACTCGCCCGTCACGCCGGAGGCCGAGGAGGGCACGGGCGGCTCCGGCCTGGCCGGCACCGGGAAGGAAGGCGAGCTCCACGGCGAGGTGGTGAAGGTGCAGGGCGACCAGCTCTGGCTGCGGCACGGCGGGGCCGTCTTCCCGCTCGAGCTGACGGAGGAAACGCGCTTCAGCCCGGACCGGCGCCAGGCGCTCCAGGCAGGACAGGAGGTGCGGGCGCGCTTCACACTGGAAGAGGACGGTTATGTGGTGAACGCCCTGGAGCCACTGGAGCGTGACGCAGCCGGGCAGAAGCCGGGCGCGGAGCAGCGAGAAGCACCAGAGCGATGACGGGGTGAAGGGATTCCGTGCACCTGGAGCCCGGGTGGGGTTGAATCCCGCGCCTCTGTGCTGAGCCTCTCGCCGACCATGTCGCCGCGGAACGAACCCGACGCCGTCTCCTTCTGTCGCGAGGTGCTGCCCGCTGTGTCGCGCACATTCGCGTTGAACATCCCGGTGCTGCCCGGCCCGTTGGACACGGCGGTGATGGTGGCCTACCTGCTGTGCCGGATCGCCGACACACTGGAGGACGAGGCGCACGGCCCGGCGAGCGCGGCGCTGCTGGCGGAGCTGGCGCGGTTGAGCAGGCTGCCGGAGGGTTGGCAGGAGGACGCGAGGCGCTTCACCCGGGAGGCGCTGCGGGAGCTGCGGGCGCAGACGCCGGCGGCCGAGCTGCGGCTGTTGGAGGGGATGCCCCGGGTACTGGAGGCGCTGGCGGTGCACGAGGCGCCGGTGCGCGAGCACGTGGCGGCGTGCGTGGCGACGATGACGGAGGGGATGGGGAGGATGGGGGACAAGGGGCGCGTCTCGGGAGGAGGCCTGGGGTTGGAGAGCCTCGAGGAGACGATGCGCTACTGCTACTACGTGGCGGGGACGGTGGGGGAGATGCTGACGCGGCTGTTCACCTGGTACTCGCCAGCGGTGGCGGAGCGGGCGGGGAAGCTGGAGCCGAGGGCGGTGGCGTTCGGCAACGCGCTGCAACTGGTGAACATCCTCAAGGACGTGCGGGAGGATCTGGAGCGGGGGAGCTGCTGGCTGCCGAGGACGGTGTTGGCGGAGTACGGGGTGACGCCGGAGTCCCTGCTGGCGCCGGACAAGCGGGGCGAGGCGATGAAGGCGCACGGGAAGCTGGTGGCGGTGGCGCACCGGGAGCTGCGCCAGGCCTTCGAGTACGTGATGGCGTTGCCGAGGGAGGAGCACGGCATCCGGTTGTTCTGCCTGTGGCCGCTGTTCCTGGCGGTGATGACGCTGCGCAAGGTGTACGGGAACGAGGCGGTGCTGGAGAAGCAGCCGGTGAAGATCTCCCGGCGGACGGTGAAGTGGGTGCTGGGCTCGACGAAGCTGCTGGTGGCGCGCGACTCGGTGCTGAAGATGATGTTCGCGGCGCTCACCGCTCCGCTGCCGGCCTAGACGGTCGACCCATGTGATCCATTTTCAGCAAGACTAGCAGCAGTTTTGAGCCTGTTTCGGTAGGTGCTTCGCCGGTTCCATGTCCGAGGAGCAGTCAGCCAAGAATGGAGCCTACCGAAATAGGCTCTTTGCCGATTGCAGTCGCTTCTTCTATCAACGGCTGCTCTTACTTCAAGGACTGGGAGATATGGTTATTGCTGAGCAGAGTTCACCTTAAAAGCGTTTGAACAAAGTGGAAAGCTGCTTTGTTTGAGGGTGCTCTGGGCCGAGCTGAGTAAAGTATACTCGATAGGCATGTTGTAAGAGATCGATGGCACGCTGGCGATCACCCAAGTTAAGAAGGACACTGCCGAGAAAAATTTCGCTTTGCGCTATCGAGAAATGATCTCGCGTACCGTAGATACGTTCTTCAATGGCGACAACTCGTTCGAGCAGTTTACGAGTGGCCTTTAGATCGCCTTGAAGCATAAGCACCGCAGCCAGCTCGTGCAGGGTTGCCGTAACCTCCAGGTGCTCCTCTGTTCCATATACCTTAGTATTGATGCGTAGGGCTCGTTCAAATAGTGGGTGAGCATCACGTGGGTTCCCCTGCTCCAGGAGCACCCTGCCCAATTCGTGCAGAGATTTCGCTACGAAGGGGTGCTCCTCCGTGCCGAATACCTTATTATAAATGTGCAAAGTATGTTCAAACAGTCGGCATGCGCTAGGCAGGTAGCCCTGTGCATGGAGCACTCGTGCAAGTTCATGCAAAGATGCTGCTGTGTTAGGGTTTTCATCTGAACCGAATTCTTTAATGAATAGGCGTATGGCACGCTTGAGCCGCTTGCGAGCACCAAGCAGGTCCCCTT